>JASHWY010000229.1 GCA_030043835.1 Thermoplasmata archaeon | reverse complement strand
AGGGGCCAGTGATAAGAGAAAAGTTACCCCGGGGATAACTGAGTTGTCTCCAGCAAGAGTCCCTATCGACCTGGAGGCTTGCTACTTCGATGTCGGTTCTGCCTATCCTGGTGGTGCAGCAGCTACCAAGGGTGGGGTTGTTCGCCCATTAAAAGGGATCGTGAGCTGGGTTTACACCGTCGCGAGACAGGTGTGTTTCTTTTTGGCGGAAGTGCACGGGTCTCTGACGAGAAGGTTCCCTCAGTACGAGAGGAACGGGGAATCGGCGCCTCTAGTCCATCAGTTGTCTGGCAAGGCATCGCTGAGCAGCCACGCGCTACGGGATAAGGGCTGAAAGCATCTAAGCCCGAAACCCCCTCGAAAAAGAGAGACCTTGAAGGACATTCGTAGAAGACGAGTTCGATAGAGCCGGGGTGTACGCGGAAAGCCTTCGGGCGATCCGCTCAGCCCGCGGCCACTAACGTCCGCAGCTACGTCACCTGGTTTTGCTTGGCAGTTACACAGAACGCGTGTGCAACTTTTTCCCCGGAAAAATTGCGCGACGGGCGGGAGCGCCGTCGGCCCGCGTCCGCGCCCCACGGACGCCCGCGGACCTAAAGTCGTTCCTCTGCGTTCTTTGCCCCATGCCGAGCCTCGGGGTCTCAAGGAGCCATTGGCCGGTCGTCGCGTGGATCCGGCTCAGGGTCCCGCCACCGGCCCCACCGATGATGCTCACCGGTGGGCCGCCTCCGCCGCCGGATCCTCCGCTTGACATCCTTGTCGCGAACCCGGTTCCTACCGACCCCCGAAAGAAGGTCTTCGCCTACGAGGAGGACCGACCCGACTGGACGATCCGGCTCGTCTGGGACTCGGACGACCCCGAGCTCCTCGAGGCCGAATGCCGCGCTCCAATCTACTCGGGGCGTCTCCCCCGCGCCGAGGTCCCCCGCTTCTGGGCGGCGGTCAAAGAGCTTCTGGCGCCGCTCGGACCGCTCCCGGTCGAGTCGGCCGACCCGAAGCCATAGACCGGGCCCAAGAACGAATAAGGGGGAGCGCTGGTCGTCGTTCCCGTGCTCCGCGCTACGTTCCTCCATCTCTCGGGAGTCGGCCGGGCGACCGAGGCCGAGCTCTGGCGGGCCGGGGTCCGTGACTGGAAGGAGCTCAAGGCCCGTTCGAGCGAGTTTCGCCTCTCGGACTCGCTCGCGCGCCGTCTCGGCATGGAGCTCTCCGCGAGCGAGCGCGCGCTCGCCGAGCGGGACGCCGCCTTCTTTGGGCACCGCCTGCCCGACGGCGAGGCTTGGCGGGTCTATCCGGAGTTCGCCGCCGAGACCGCGTTCCTCGACATCGAGACGACCGGTCTCTCTCCCTATGCTGGGATCGTGACGGTCGTCGCGGTCCACGGCCGCGGCACGACGCGCTCGTTCATCGCCGGAGAGGACTTGGAGGAGCTCCCGGCCCACCTCGCTCGGTTCCCGGTCTGGGTGACGTTCAACGGCAGCCGGTTCGACCTCCCGTTCTTAGAGACGGCGTTCCCGCAGCTCGCTCCTCCGCCCGTCCACATCGACTTGAGGTTCCTCCTATACCGGCTCGGGCAGGCGGGGGGCCTCAAGCGGATCGAGGAGCGCCTCGGGATCGGCGACCGGACCGGTGTCGAGGGGGTAAACGGCCTCGATGCGGTCCGCCTCTGGCAGGAGTACCGGCGCGGAAGCCGCGCGGCGCTCGACCGTCTCATCCGGTACAACCGGGCCGACACCGTGAACCTAGTTCCCCTCCTCGATCTCGCCACCCGCGAGCTCGCCCGCCGGCTCCTCCCGGACCTCACCGCCCCGCCGGAGGGCGCCCAAGATCGCCGGCTCGTCGTCGGGGAAGGCTCTGGGACGTAGGGAGTGGGGGGGATGACAGAGGACCCGGAGATCGCGGTCGTCGTCGGCGCGTACCGACGCGAACGGTATCTCCTCGATGCGGTGCGCTCGGTCCTCGCGCAGGACCTCCTCCGCGACCGCTATGAGGTCGTGGTCGTGAAGGACTTCGCCAACGAGACGGTCGACCGGTTCCTCCGCGAGCACGGGGTCCCAGCCCTTCTCAACGACGAGCCTCGTACCGGCGCCTGGCTCCTCAACGCCGTTCACGCGACCCGTGCGCCAATCCTCGCGTTCCTGGACGACGACGACGAGTTCGAGCCCGGCCGGCTTGCCCACGTCCTCGCGACGTTCCGCGACCACCCGGAGGTCGGGTTCTATCGCAACCGGGTGCGGGTGATGGACGAGCGGGGGCTGGCCGTCTCCGTGGAACGCTGGAGAACCGTCGAGACCGACGCGGAATTCGACGCGACCGGCCCGGTTCTCGTTCGTCCCGATCGCAAGGCCGACCTCTTCGATATCGCGGTCGCCCGGAGCTTCTCGACGTTCAATCTGAGCACGATGGCGGCCCGCCGCGACGTCCTTTCCGGTGCTTTCGCCGAGCGGTTCGCACAGGCGCAGCTTCCCGACCTGGCGCTCTTCGTGCTCGCTGCCGTCGGCCCTTGGGGGTTCTACCTCGACGACCAGCGCTTGACCCGATATCGGGTCTTCAGCGGCAACGTGACCGGCCAAGTGAACTGGCTCAAGCACGCCTCGGAAGCGCACCGGGATCTCGGAGCATTCGCGAAGGAGCGAGGCCGCGCGGAGTTCGCCGTGTGGCTCGACCGGCAGGCGGACCATTACGAACGCCTCTACCACGGGGGCCGCGTGGTCGAGTCGGTCGCCTCGAACGCGACCCGTCGCGCAGTCGCCTCGCTCGCCACCCAGTACGTTCGGTTCCTAGGCGGTCATCCGAAGGAGCGGGCCCTCACGCTCGACGTCCTGGGCGCCGCGCTCTACGGCCTAGGCTATCTCGTCGCGCCTTCCATGGCCCGGACCGTGCTCGCGGCACGACCGACGGCACGCGCCGCCTAGCTCGCGCGGGGAGTACGCCGCGCGGGGAGCCGGAACTCGTTCCCCGCGGGCGGAGGAGGAATCGGGGCGTTCTCCGGCGGTGTAGCGTCCCGGACCCGGTCCCGAGCGAGCGCGCAGTACTCGGCCGACGCGTCAATGTGCAGATAGTGGCGGCCCAGCCGGCGCGCCACCGCCGCCACGGTCCCGGTCCCGCCGAACATGTCGAGGACCACGTTGCCGCGGTAGCTGTAGAACTTCACCAGCCGCTCGATGAGCTCCTCGGGAAACGGGGCGGGGTGGCCCTGGCGGCGTCGCTCGGGGGGGATCCACCAGAAGCCGTCCGAAAAGCGCTCGAACTCTTTCGCGGTGATGTCGACCGCATTTCGGTCTCCGGGAAGCTTCCACTGGCCCTTCGAGAAGACCAGAACGTACTCCCAGGAGGGGACGATGTGGGGGTTCGACGGGCTCCTCCAGCTTCCCCAGGCCGTGCGGCGGCCCATCGTCTGCTTGTACCAAATGATCTCGGTCCGCATGATGTAGCCAAGCTCTCGGAGGTCGCGGGAGAGGTCGTGGTGGATGGGACGGAACTCCTTGATCGAGGTCGGCGCAACGTTGAGCACGAACCGACCGCCGGGGACCAGCACTCGGTAGAGCGCGCGCCAAACGTCCTTGAGCCACGCGAGATACTCGTCGGGAGCACGGTCGTCTGCGTAGCCCCGGTACGGCACCTTGAGGTTGTAGGGAGGGCTCGTGATCGCAAGGTGGACCCCCTCCGGCGGCAGGCGCTTGAGGACGGCGAGCGCGTCGCCGCGGACGATGCGGTCCAACCAGCGGTCTTCCGCCGGCCGTTCCGCCATCGCCTTCGCGACGGGCCAAGGGCGGATGAGGGTTCGCCTCCCGGACGAGCCGGCGCCTCGATGCGCGGGGACCGGCGACGACGAAGGCCCAAGGCACCAACCGTATAATCTCGGCCGGTTCGACCGTCCCGGTCCCAATGCCGGTGCGACTTTCGGTGCCGAAGGAGGTTACGTCCGGGGAGACGCGCGTCGCCTCGGTACCGGAGGTCACCCAGCGGTTCGTCAAGCGGGGGCTCGAGGTCGTCGTGGAGGCCGGCGCGGGCGCTCTGGCGCGCTACTCCGATGCGAGCTACGCTGCCGGCGGCGCTCGGGTGGAGCCGGACCGGCCCTCCGTGTTCCGCGATGCGTCGGTCGTTGTCAAGATCCAGCCGCCCACGCTCGAGGAGGTCGCGGCGATGGCGCCCGGCACGGTGCTCGTCGCGACGATGAACGCGAGCCGCAACTTAGACCGGGTCGCAGCGCTGCGCGACGCGAAGGTCACGACGTTCGCCCTCGAGCTCCTCCCCCGGATCACCCGGGCCCAGGGGATGGACGCCCTCTCCTCCCAGGCGACCGTCGCGGGGTACCGCGCGACGCTGATCGGTGCCGATCTGTGCCCGAAGTTCCTCCCCATGCTGACGACCGCGGCCGGCACCATCCGTCCCGCGAAGGTCCTCGTCCTTGGGGCGGGCGTCGCCGGCCTCATGGCGGTCGCGACCGCGAAGCGGCTCGGAGCCCTCGTCGAGGCGTACGATGTGAGGCGGGCGGCGGGCGAACAGGTCCGTAGCCTCGGTGCAAAGTTCCTCGAGCTCGCGATCAACGCCGAAGGGACCGGCGGCTATGCGCGCGAGCTCACCGACGACGAAAAGAAGCAGGAGCAGGAGATGCTGACGAAGGCGATCGCCGACGCCGACATCGTGATCACGACGGCGAATATCCCCGGCCGTAAGGCCCCTCTTCTCGTCCGCAAGGAGACGGTCGCCCAAATGCGTCCCGGGGCCGTGATCGTCGACCTCGCCGCCGAAAGCGGTGGGAACTGCGAGCTCACGAAGCCCGGCGCTCAGGTGGATGTGGGCGGCGTCCAGGTCGTGGGGCCCTTGAACCTCCCCGCGCAGCTCCCGTACAACGCGAGCGCGATGTACGCCCGGAACGTCGAAGCGTTCCTCGACCTCCTGCTCGATAAGAACGGGGCCCTCGTAACGAACTACTCCGACGAGATCCTCGCCGCGAGCCTGCTCACCTCGAACGGGACCGTCGTTCACCGAGCGACCGCCGACCTTCTCGCGGGGGGAAAGTAGACGACCGCGGACCTCTGGACGGCGCTCTTCATCGCGATCCTGGCCGCGTTCACCGGCTACGAAGTGATCAGCCGGGTCCCGGTCCTCCTTCATACTCCGCTCATGAGCGGGTCCAACTTCATCCACGGGATCGTGCTCGTTGGGGGGATCGTCGCCCTCGGGATCGCGACGACCCCGCTCGAACAGGGCATCGGCCTCGCCGCCGTGATCATGGGGGCGATGAACGTCACGGGTGGCTACATGGTCACGGTGCGGATCCTCGCGATGTTCGACCGCTCGAAGAGGAAGGGAACCCCGCGGTGACCGCGTACCTGGGCGACGTCGTCAACGCGGTCTACGTGGTCGCGGTCATCGCCTTCATCCTCGGCCTTAAGGCGATGAGCTCCCCCGAGACCGCCCGCCGTGGGATCGTCTACGCGGGCGCCGCGATGCTCGTGGCGGTCGCGGTGACGTTCGTGAGCCCGGGGCTCTCCAACTTCGCGCTGATCGCCCTCGGGGTGATCATCGGCGGAGGGGTCGGTTGGTACTGGGCGCGCGTCGTTCAGATGACCGCCATGCCCCAGATGGTGGCGGTGTTCAACGGGATGGGGGGCGGCTCCGCGGCGGCGATCGCGGCGGTCGAGCTCCTCTCTACGCTCTCGAACCCCACCACCTCGTCCCTGAGCCTCGCGGGGGCGATCATCGGTTCGATCTCGATCGCGGGGAGCGTGGTCGCCTTCCTCAAGCTTCAGGGCTGGATGCGTCAGAAGGCGATCGCCTACCCCGGGCGCCAGCCGATCAGCGTGACGGTCCTCGCGGTCGGGGTCGCGCTCGGCGTCTACGCCGTCGCGGGCTTGAACGCGATCTGGCTCCTCCCGTTCTTCGTACTCCTCCTCCTCTACGGGGTCCTCTTGACCCTCCCCATCGGCGGGGCCGACATGCCGGTCGTCATCAGCCTCTTTAACGCGCTCACGGGAATCGCGGTCGCGCTCGACGGATTCGCGCTCGTGAACGGGCCGCTCGGGGACGCCGGCTACGCGATGGTGATCGCGGGAACGCTCGTCGGGGCGGCGGGTTCGCTCCTCACGATCCTCATGTCGCGAGCGATGAACCGCTCGATTCGAAACGTGATCTTCGGGGCGTTCGGGGCGACCGAGGAGGTCGGCGGCGCGGTCCAGGGGTCGATGAAGCCGATCGACGTCGACGACGCAGCGGTCCTCATGGCGTACGCAAACGAGGTGATCATCGCACCCGGCTACGGCATGGCGGTCGCCCAGGCGCAGCAGAAGGTGAAGGAGCTTTCCGACGTCCTCGAGGCGAAGGGGGTGGCGGTCAAGTTCGCGATCCACCCGGTCGCGGGGCGGATGCCCGGCCACATGAACGTTCTGCTCGCCGAGGCCGGAATCGACTACAGTAAGCTCTTCGACCGCGACGAAATCGACCCCGAGTTCGCGAACGCCGACGTCGTGCTCGTGATCGGCGCGAACGACGTCGTGAACCCGGCCGCGCGTCGCCAGGGAAGTCCCCTCTTCGGGATGCCGATCCTCGACGTCGACCGGGCGAAGAACGTGATCGTGATCAAGCGGGGGCAGGGGAAGGGGTTCGCGGGGATCGAGAACGACCTGTTCTACAAGGACAACTGTAGGATGCTCTACGGCGACGCCCAGCAGGTTGTGGGAAAGCTCGTGACCGCGCTCAAGAAGTCGTAAGGCCGACCTCGCGGTTTCCTTGGCCCAGCTCCTGGCGCCAGAGGTCGACGAAGAGACCCAACAGAAGGACCGTGAGGGCGACCCCGAGAAGGTCGTACGGTCCCCAGATCCCGGCGTCGACCCCCCAGTACGGGTAGGCGATGTCGTAGTTCACCGTCCCGATGAGCGCGATCCCCCAGAGCCACCATCGGGCTCTGGCCCCCAGCAGCACGACGGGGAGGAGCCAGACGAGGATGTTGAACGAGAGGAACTGCGTCACCAGCGCGACGCCCGTGAGGGTGATCGCGGTCGCGCCGAGGACCGTCGTTCCCTTCCACCAGACCGCGACCACGACCGCGACCGTAAGGGCGGCCTGAACGATCGCGACGCCGTCGCCCGCCGGGAGCCAGTTCCTCTGCCCCAGGAGCCCATAGAGGTTGAGCGAGAACGAGCGCCGGGTCACCTGAGAGAGGAAGACCGGCGTCAAGAACGAGCTCCCCCAGGTCGCGTAGCTGGCGGCGGTTACGGCCGCGAAGACAGCGATCACGAGGGCGATCGAGAGCACCCGCTGGCGGAATTGCCCCGCGCCGCCGAGCATCGGAAAGACGGTGGGGAACCGGCCGGTGGCGAGAAACCCCCCCACCGCCGATGCGACGGCGTCCTTCCGCCGGGCGAGCACCACGGTAACGAGCACTGCGGTCGGTACGAGGGCATTGCTCGCTCCGTCGATCTGGGCCGAGACGAGCGGGAGGAAGAGGAGGGAGCTCGCGACGACGAGCGTCACGTACCGTCGGTCGGGTCCGGCGAGGACCCAGGTGAGCGGGATGAGGGCGAGCGCGACGAGCCCCCAGACCGCGGCGATGCCGATGACCCCTCCCGGGCTCCCGATCACGTCAATCACGACCGCGGCGAGCCCGTACGGGACGTCGAGCGAACCTCCACAATCCGAGACGGTGAACGGGTCCTTGCCGTTCAGGACCGCTCGCCCGCTCGCGAGGAGGCCGAGGATATCGCTCGGCCCCTTTCCCGAGCACGCGAAGAGACCGTAGGTGAGGTCGAAGGCGATGACGGCGGCGTACGCAGCGCCGCAAACGAGAAGGACGAGCCGCCAGTCGAGCCAACTAAAATTCCCGCGAGTTGAGACCGCTCGCAGGAATCGATCGACCGCGCGTGCGATCCCCGTTCCGTAGCGGGTGCGGAGAAGAAGGAGAAGGAAGCTCGCGACGCCGAGGAGTCCGACGAACCCGAACGTCACGACCTGGAGCGACGTCACCATGATCAGGTCGGGGATCTCCCTGCCGGCGGGCCGAGCGGGTTCGCGCTATTTCAGGGCTCGCGCGGAGCGGCTTCGTGGACCGCGCGAGGGACGCGAGACGATCGCGCGGCGGGCGAGTCCGTCACATGCCGTCCCGAAGTCCTCGAGGAGCGGCTTCCGGGTGGGGCGATGAAGCGCGGATCGAGTGCCATCGAACCCGACGCCGGGAGTCGAGGCCTCGCTAGCCCGGCTGCAGAACATGACGTGGGGGAGCGGAAGAGCTCGATCTTCGGGGCATCCCACGTTCGCACAGTACCCCAGGGCGGGAGCTTAACGCCGGTCGCGTGTATCGCGGCGGGTTCAAGGACGTTTTGCTTTCGCCCGGCTGGCTGGCTTGACCGAGGCGACATCGACATCGTCCTGACGAGCATTGAGCGTGTAGGACGCCTCGCTCGCGCGTTTGAGAGCTGCACCATCGCGATCGCACTTTGGATGCGGTGGTACCGGGTCGAAAACGTATCCTCCGCCGCAGACGGGACACTCGAAGTACGCCATAGGTTCCCTCCGACCATGGACGCCGACCACTTAAGCCAACCACACCCGCGCGTCGCCCGCATTTCGCGGTGGGGGAGGGTGCCCCGCGCGCGCTCGTCGTCCGCGCGCGAAGTTCATGAAGCTACCGAGAAGGCGGTCCCCGGCGTCAGCCACATCAACGTAGTGCCTCGGGTCCCGCTCGAACCTATCTAACCCACCTCGGCCGACCCACGACTCGAGCGACGTAAGAGGACCGCGCTAAATCCATTCGGCAGCGGCAGTTCTGGCACCGGCCGCGTCGCCCGTGTTCACCGCCGACTTGGGTTCGAGCAACACAACGTGCGCCTCGTGTTCGGCCACCGGTTTGTGTTCGACTCCATGAGGGACAACGAAGAACTCGCCTTCGCCGAGAGCGACATCCCGCTCTCGTAGCCGGACGATTAAACGGCCTTTCGTAACGAGAAAGAGCTCGTCCTCCTTCTCATGGCGGTGCCACACGAACTCGCCCCGCACCTTGACGATCTTGACGTGGAAGTCGTTCACTTCCCCGACGATCTTTGGTTTCCAGTACTCCTCGAACAATTCGAACTTTCGAGCGAGGTTCACTTTATCCGCGGGACGTTTTTTTCGGTCCGCCATCGACGGGGACCTAGACCGGTCAGGCCTATAGCGCGCACGCCGCGGCGGGTCGCGGCAG
>JASHWY010000228.1 GCA_030043835.1 Thermoplasmata archaeon | reverse complement strand
GGGAGATGCCGGTCGGCGAAGGCGGGGGTCCCTCCTCGTTCGTGACCCCGTACGATTTGTCCAGATCCCCGACACGGAACGGCGGCGGCTGAGTGCCGTCCACGTCCGTGAAACCATAGGTCTTGGCCAGGTCCCCTACGTAGAGGAGCTGACCTGACTTGCCCAGCACCTCCGGATCCCCGGCGAGCGCCACCACGGCTCGTCCAACGTAGGCCGGGGACTCGGTGAACGAGAGGTCGAAGGGATGGGCGGCGTGAGACGCCATGACCCGCTCCGTTCGCATGAATCCCGGAACAAGGACGATCGCCGCGACCCGGTGGGGACGGAGTTCCCTCGCCATCCCCTCGGTCATGCGGACGATGGCAGATTTCGCGGTGTCGTAGTACAGGTTCCCGAGGTACTCGCCGTGCAACCAGGACACGATGTTGATGACGCACCCGCGGTCCGCCTTCATCAGCTGCGGGGCGAGGCGCGCGGAAGTGAGCAACGTCGGTCGGACTCCGGCGTTGAACATCCGATCCCAATGGCGAGTGGGTTGCTCCCAGAACGGACGGCCGAACCCCTCCAGGTCGTGATCCTCATACCCGCCCCACGCGCAATTGACGAGAAGGTCGAGATGGGAGAACTCCCCGCGAACCCTCTCCGCGAGGGCGGCCAAGTCCTCCTCTCGGGAGTGGTCGCAGCGGACCGGAACGCCGTGCCCCCCGCTCGCGTCGACCGCTTCCGCGGTCTCGTCGATAGTACCGGGGAGACCCTCGCGGCTCGGAGACTCGCCGGTGCTCCTTCCGGTAACGACGACGGTCCAGCCGGCCCGGCCGAGTTCGATCGCGATCGCCTTGCCCGCCCCCCGAGAGGCGCCGGTCACCACGGCGGCCCGAGACCCGACCATCGGCCCAGAAGGGACCCAACCGCATTAAACGCTGACCCGGCACCGGAGCGTCACGCCCTCATGCCGAGATACTCCAGCGTCCCTCTTCCGAGGAAATTGGGAGTTCGGCCGGGATTCCGGGTGTCTCTCGTCCGCGAGCCGGCGGAGGTGCGAGGAGAGTTGCAGTCCGTCCAGCTGACGAGAAACGACCGGGTCGTGCGAGAAGGACAACATCACGGGGCCCCTGGGATCCGGGAAGCCCCTCCGTCTTTCCGACCTGCCGTCGGTCGCGCGCTTCCTAGAGCCGTCGGTCCCCGTGTCCTCCGGTCGATAGACGCCCCCGGAGGACGGTGGTGCCACGCGGAAACGGCCGATCCGACGGTCGCTACGCGAGGTTCATCTTCCTCAACAGTGCGTGGAATCTCGGGTCGCTCCGGACGTGCTCGAGCCGTGGGTCGAGTCGCAGTTGCTGCAGCGGAAGCGTATGACTCTGGAACGCCCTCTCGAACCACACGAAACACGCATCGAGGTCGCCGAGTTCGGCGTACACCCGGGCCACGTTATGTGCGATCGGTCCGAGCTCGAGGAGGGTTTCCTCCTTCTGGAGGAGGGCCCTCGCCTTCTCCTCCTCCCCGGCGAGGGCGTAGTAGAACGCGCGATGAATCGGCTTTAGGCCCGGGTCGGGTTCCAACCCCTCGATCACGTTCAATTCCTCCAGGCACCGCTCGCGTTCGGATCGGGCAAGGTAGTGGCGCGCAAAGGCCAGATGGACCAAGGTCCCGGAGGGTTCCAATGTGCCGAGCTTCTGAATCTTGACGAGCGCCTCGTCGTGTCGACCCAGCCAGGTGAGCAGCGAAGCCAGATGGAAGAGGATGTGGGGTCCAAAGGGGTCGGCTCCCTCGGCCAGCATAAACTCCCGGAGGGCCTCGTCGGCCCGGGCCTCCTCCTCGAGCATACCGGCGTACCAGAGATGCGCGAGCGAGTAGCTCGGGTTGAGCGACAGGGCCCGCTGGAATTCCTCTTCCGCCTGGGCGTATTCGAGGTCGTCCCACCACACCAGGCCCAGCGACGCGTGGGCCTCCGCCAGGTTCGGGTCGAGCGCAATCGCCTGCGTAGCGAATCGTCGACCGGTCTCGTCCCATTTCGCCCGGGGAAGCTCGGGGTACTGCCATCCTGTAAGGCGGGTCACGTCGGCCAATCCGGAGAGGGCGGCCGCGTTCCGAGCGTCCAGAGCGATCGCCCGCTCGAACCGGTCCTTCGCTGCCTTCAGCGAGGCCTGAGTATTACTGTGCAGTAGGGTCCGTCCCTGAAGATAGGCGAGGTAGGAGTCGGCCCGCACCGGCTGTCGGGGGGCGAACTGCACCTCGGCGGAGGTCCGCAGCTCGATTTTGAGAGCCTCCGCCACATGCCCAGCGATCTCGGCCTGCACCGCAAAGACATCGTCGAGGTCGCGGTCGTAGTTATTGGCCCAGAGATGCCCCTGGGTCCCCGCGTCGATCAACTGCACTGTGATTCGGAGCCGATTGCCGGCCTTCCGCACACTTCCTTCGAGGACCGAGGTCACCCCAAGCTCAGCGGCGATCTGGGAAACGGACTTCGAACCGAACTTGTACTGGCCCACCGACGTGCGCGCGATGACCGTA
>JASHWY010000227.1 GCA_030043835.1 Thermoplasmata archaeon | reverse complement strand
GAAGTCGGTCGACGGTGACCCGGTGTGGGTCGAACGGTTCCGGGAGGCGCCCCCCGGCCCGCTCGGCGAGCTCGGCGAAGCTTCCCACACACGTGACGTGGCCGGCGGCGCACACCCAGATCGGGAGCGGGGTCCCCCAGTACCGACTCCGGGAGAGCGCCCAGTCCTTCGCATCGGTGAGGAAGTTCCCGAAGCGGCCGTCCCGTAGGTACGGAGGGATCCAGGTTACGGAAGCGTTGTGGCGGACGAGCGCGTCGGTAACGCGCGACGTGCGGACGAACCACGAATCGACCGCACGGTAGAGGAGGGCGTGGTCGCAGCGCCAGCAGAACGGGTGCGTGTGTCGAACCGTCTCCGCCCGGAAGAGAAGGCCTCGCTCCGAAAGGTCCTTTAGGAGAATCGGGTCGGCCGCCTTGAACAGACGTCCGCGGACGATGGGAAGGGAGTCGTCGAAGACCCCCCGGCTATCGAGCGGGTCGTAGACTCCCACCTTCTCGCGTTTCCCAATCCGCTGGTCGTCCGGTCCGAAGCTTGGCGCGCAGTGGACGAACCCGGTCCCTTCCTCGGTCGTGACCGAGTCGTCGAGGACGATCCGGTAGCGTCCGGTCCCCGGGCCCGGAGTCGCGAACGGTGGGGTATAGGCGATGCCCTCAAGGGAGGAGCCCGGAATCCGTTCGACGATCTCGCCGCCTTCCGGGAAGTACCGGGGCAGCGCCTCGGCGGCGAGGACGAGCTCCTCGCCGTCGGGACGGCGGACGACCACGTACTCTAGGTCGGAGCGTGCCACCACGAGAAGGTTGGCGGGTAGGGTCCACGGCGTGGTGGTCCAGACGAGGAGCGACCGCTTCCTCCCCGCTCGGTCGACGAGCGGGAACCGGACCGTGACCGAGGGATCCGTCGCCTCGCGATACCCCTGGGCGACCTCGTGCGAGGAGAGCGACGTCTCGCATCGAGGGCAGTAGGGGAGCGAGTAATGGCCCTTCTCGAGGAGGCCTCGTTCGAAGAGGGTCTTGAGCGACCACCAGACGCTCTCGATGAACGGGGGGTCCATCGTCCGGTAGGCATGGTCGTAATCGAGCCAATACCCCACGCGCCGGCTCATCTCCTGCCAGACCGACGCGAAGTAGAGGGTCGATTCCCGGCACTCGTCGCAGAACCGTTCGATGCCGAACGCCTCGATCTCCTTCTTCGACTTGAACCCGTGGCGCCTCTCGATCTCGAGCTCGACCGGGAGGCCGTGGCAGTCCCAGCCGGCCATCGAGCTCACGATCCGGTACCCGCGCATCCGGCGGAAGCGGAGCGCCACGTCTTTGAGCACCCGGCCCACGAGGTGGCCCAAGTGGGGAACTCCGTTCGCCCCCGGCGGGCCCTCGGTGAACCGGAAGATCGGTCCATCGGCCGGACCGTCGAGCGTTCGGGCCGGGACCCCGTAGGTTTCCCAGAACGCGAGCACCCTCTGCTGCACGGCGACGGCCGACGGAGCGGTCGTCTCGTCGTCACCGGGCGTCATGAGGGGGCGCGACGGGCCGCGGAGAGATAAAAGGGTGCGGCGGCCGACGGCTATCGCCGAAGTCCGTACGGCGGTGGGCTCTTGGAGCGGGGACCCACATCGCTCGAGGCGTGCTGGCGGACGATCGTTCCCTCCACCGTCGTGACGTGGCAATCGCGCCCCAGCACGATCGCCGGAGAGCGGACGAACTCGACCTCCATGGCCTCGAGAGTGACCGCGTCCGCCTCGATGCGTTGGACGGCAACGGTCGTACGGTGGAGGAGGACCTTTTCGACGACGTTCGGGACCTTCCCTTTCATCGTCACCGACCGGGCCCGGATCGCACCGATGCGAGAGTCGTGAGGGAGCTTCGCGACGACCCGCTCGGCCGTGACGTCGCCCGGAACGTCCATCGCGCCGACGAGGTCTACGATTCTGGCCCTTAGGGACGGGGCCGAGAGGGATCCGCGCATGCGGAGGACGCGGTCGACGGTGATTTCGCCGCCGAACCGAGCGGTGCCGCGGAGCGAACACTCGCCCGCATGAACCGCCGCGCCCGCGCGGAGCGTTCCCTCGACGCGGAGCGACTCCTTGACGTCGGTCGCTCCATCGATCTCGAGGCTCCCCCCCGCGCGAACGAAGTCCGCGGTGAGCTTCCCTCCGATCGTGAGGATCCCGTCGATCCTCGCGACGCCGACGTCGGCGTCCGCTTGAACCTTGGCGGTTCCTCGGACCCGCCACGAGAGGGCGTGGACGGAGTCCCGACGGACAACCCCGCGATCGTCGAATTTTCCCACGCGGGGTGTCGGCGGGGGGGCCGTGGGGGCGACCCGCGTGGGAGCGCCCGGCGCCGCAGCCGCCACCGTGGGATGCGCGGGTGGAGCGACCGTCGCGGGGCCCGGTGGCGTCGCCGCTGCCATGACGGCCTGTTACGGCGCCGCCCCAACGGGCGGGAGCTTAAGCCGGCGGTGCTGCGCCATCGTGCAGAGGTTCTCGAAGACGGCGAGGCCAGCCCGACGTGCCTCGGCGGCGGCCTCGGCGTTCTCGACGCCGAGCTGCATCCAGACGATGGGGACCCGTCGTGCGATCGCCTCGCGCACGACCGGCGGGACCTGGTCGCTGCGCCGGAAGACGTCAACCATATCGATCCGGATCTCGGGAGGGATCTCCGCGACCGCGGGGTAGGATTTCTCTCCGAGCACTTCGGTCAGCATCGGGTTCACCGGAACGATTCGGTACCCCTGCGACTTTAGGTACCGCGCGACCTCGTTCGAATCGCGTTCGGGCTTGTCGGAGAGCCCGACGACCGCGATCGTCCGGGTGCGAAGGAGGGCGTCGCGGATCTCGTCGTCCGTCGGCGGCACACGAAGGCCGACACACGTTGGTTACATGATGCTGACGGGCCGCAAGCTCCTCCGTCCACCCGCCGAACCCGACGGAATACTTCGTCGCGAGTATGTTGCCGGGAGGCCGGGATCGAGGTCATCCTATCGCCCGCCGAGCGAACGGGGGTAGGTGCTCCGCTCGCGCGGAATCGGTGCGGTCGGCTCGTCTCGCTGAAGATAGGCGATGAGGCCGATCACGGCCCCCACGAGAATCACGAGGTAGTGGATGATCTCGCCCCACTCCGTGTTGATGAGCGTGAGATAGGCCGAGGCGTCGTTCTCCCCGTGGAGGAGCGCCGGGACGACGAGGTTCCCTCCCGAGTACCGGTACGTCGCGGCGAAGGCGAAACCCAATAAGAAGAGCGACGGAAAAAAGAAGGGGGCCGCCGGTCCGTACGTAAAGCCGTAGTAGAGGTGGACGCCCGCGAAGATGACGCTCGTCCAGGTCGCGGGCACATACCAGGAGCCACCCACGTCGCGCCAGTAGCCGAAGATCCAGCCTCGGAAGATCGTCTCCTCGAACGCGCCCACCACGAACGAGAGGCCGACAAAGAGCCAGGGGTTCCCGGCGGCCTGAGTGAGCGCCGGGTTCGGTCGATTGAGGTACTGGAGCGCGGTCGGGTCGATCGCCGCGTAGAGGATCGCGAGACCCAGCAGGATCGCGATCACGAGCAGGGACAGGAGGCCGTACCAGCGGAGACCCTCCCAGGTCGCGAGGCCCATGCGTCGGGTCGCGTCGCGGAGCGGCGCCCCTCCCACGAGGATCGAGAACGCGAGGACCGGGATGCCGTAGACGACGAAAAGGTCCCCCGGAAGGTTCCCGTAGAGGACGAGGGCGGGAGGGAACCGTTGGGGGACGAAGTACTGGCTAACGACAGCGAAGACCGTGACCGCCACCGCCACCCAGTAGCGGTCCCTGGGCGCAGGCGCCCGAACCGCCGACGGCGCGAGGAACTCTCCCGCCACGAGAACGAAGGGAGCCGGCCGGTTTATGCGTCCTTCGGACGGGCCCAGAGCCAGGACGTTCGAGGGAACGGTTCCGGTTATGAGGTCGGGACAGCGCGCTCGGCCGCCGTGAGGCAAGCGAGGAGGTCATCGAGGGTCGCGCGGGCGCTCGCGGCCGACCGCGCGGTGAGCCGGATCGTTAGAGCGTTGCCCTCGACGGACACCTTCACGTACGGAGGATTGTCCGCGGCGACCGCAGCGGCCAGGCGCTCGGCGACCGCCCGGCTCGGGCAGGACCGCAGGACGGTGACGGTCACTTCGACGTCGCCTTCTTCTTCGCCGGGGACGGGGATGGTGCACCTCCCGACGATCGTTGGGCACCGGGGCCTCGATCGAGGGCTCCGGGAACGATAGGCGCTGTCGTCGTCCGGCGGGCCGCCTCGGCCGCCGCCCGCTCTCGGAGATAGCCCACGATCGACGGCCAGATCCGGTCGTCGTCGCGCGCTTTGTTCTCGAAGTTGTGCTCGTTCAAGAACTTCGTGAACGCGGCCCGGCTCGGCTCGTCCCAACGTCCGGTGAGGCGTCCCGAGTAGTATCCTAGAAGCCCCAGGTCGTGCTGGAGCCCGAGCGCGACGTCGCCCTCGATCGCGACGAGCGTAGCGGGGTCCTCGCGGGTCAGCATCGTGAGGTCGTAGAGCTTGAAGATCCGCTTCAACTCCTCGATCGGCGAAGGGTGGTCGTCGACCCGGACGTCGATCCACCGGTCGTTCCCGCCGCCGTAGCCCCCCTGCTTACGCACGACCAAGAGCGCGGCGGACTGCATGCCGCGGCGGTCCCCACCCTCGCGCTGCCCGGCCGCGAGGGCCGCGAGGAGCCGCTCGACGAGATCGCCGGGCGTCGCGTCGTACGATCGGGCCATCGCTTTGACGACCCCCGGCCCAAAGAGGATGTTCCCCTGGCAGGCATAACCGTCTCCCACCTGGTGCCCGGCCCACGCCATGCACTTCTCGCCGGTGAACGCCGCGGCCTCTCCGTTCCGGTCGACGACGCCGACCTGCCGCTCGTCCCGCGCCGGGTCGGCACGGGTGAGCTCGTCTACGACGGCCTTCGCGCTCTTCCCCTGGCGCAGAAGGTTGAGACCGTCCGGTCCGTAGGCGACGTTCGCCGCGGCCTGGGTGGCGATCGCGCCAGCACCGGCCTCGGCGAACGGCACGACCGCTCCGACGGCGATGAACTTCGACTGGACCGCGACCCCCCACGTTCCGGCGTCGTGATCGCAGGCCACGATCGAGAACGTCCCGAACCTAGGAGACGGCATCCGCGAGGCGAACGCCGGCGACCCGCTTAAATGGTGAGGGGCCGAGGCGGGACGTTCAGGGAGGGGTGGGAGGAGGGCGTCGCGCGTCGAGGCCGGCGAGCAGCCCATCGATCGCACCCGCCGCGCGAGCGCGGTCACCTAAGGTGAGCAGCTGATCCGCGGCGCGCAGCTCGGCCACCTCACGCGACACGTCGAGGCCCTGAGACCGGAGCACGGCAAGGAGACGGGACGCGAGGCGAAGCCGGTTCACGAGCGGATCCTCCTCCGGGGAAGGAGCCGCATCGGGGGGGCCTACTGGCACGTACTCCGTGAGCCCGCGGGGCCACTCGGTGACCTCACCTCCTCCGCGCCGCACGCGCCGGCCCGGTTCGGGGGCGTCGCCCGTCACCGGTCGCCTACGCCTCCGAGACCTCGGCCTCGGGGGCCGGGGCCGGAGGCCGGGCCTTCGAGGCCTGGGGGCGCGGGACTCGGGTACGGACCCCTTCCCAGACGCCGTCGAGCCGTTCATAAAAGGCGGGGGTAAGTCCCTCGGTGGCGAGGAGCGTGCGAGCCTCATCGAGCGGGCGCGCGAGGTCGGCCGTATCGATCCCGTGGGCCCCGGCCCAGCTGAGCGATCCGGCCGCCAGTTGGAGTTGTTCCTCCGCATCCCGCCGCGCGCGCCGCGCCTCGCGCTCGGCCGGGGCGAGAGCGTTGTCGGGGTTCCAGGACGGCGGCATCGGAGGCGGGATGGGGACCCTCAGGAAGCGAAACGGCTCGGGGAGCGTCGGCCAGCGCGGCTCGGCGAACCGCACGGAGAGCAGCTCGAGTGCGCTCGTCGCGTTCGAGAAGTCGCCCGCCTCGAAGGCGGTCTCGGCCTTATCGAACGGCCCCAAGAGCTCGGGGCTCGGCGCTCCCTTCCAGAGGTCGAGGAGGAGCGCGACGCGCGCCGGGGCGAGTCGGTGGAGCGCCTTCTGCCGGGGGGTGATGGAGACGACCGGGGGCGTCGGGGTCTTGGGCGTCGCCTCGGGCGGACGGTTGGGGGCGCCGGGCATCGAACGGTCCCGATCGGGCGTTCAGAGGAACGCCTCGAACTCCTTCGTCACTTCGGGGTACTTGTCGCGCACGGCTTTCAAGATGTTGTGGACGCTGAGCTTCTCTAACTTGACGCCCTGGAGCGCGTCGATGACCTTGTCGAACGTCTCGTCGGAGAGTGTCGTGAGCTTCTCC
>JASHWY010000226.1 GCA_030043835.1 Thermoplasmata archaeon | reverse complement strand
CCCGGCCCTTCTGGCTCGGGGCTGCGATCCAGTTGATCTTAGGGTCGGCGAGAATCTCGGGGTGGGCGGGGTTGACCAAGATCACTTCGAAGAACTTCTGCTTCCCGTCCTCGCCGAGCCAGTACGAATTGAGGACCTCCAGGTTCGGGTGGTGCTTCTGGGCCCGCTCCTCGGCGATCCGCCGCAGACTCTTCCGGAGGGTCATCTTGAGGATTCCTTTGTGCTTCGGTCGCCGGCCGGCGATGATCGCCCGCTTATTCTGTCCTCCGCGCCGGACGCGCACCCGGACGATCACGAAGCCCCCCTTCGCCCGATAGCCGACCGCCCGAGCCCGGTCGAGACGGGTCGGGTGCTCGAGCCGGGTCACCGTCTCCTGCTGGCGCCAGGTGAGGAGCCGCTCGTGGCGGAGCGCGGCTCCTTCGTCCCCCTGGGTCTCGCGGAACGAGCGGGAGATGTGCCGATAGACGGACGTCGCCATGAGAAGCGGGCGGGGGACTCGAGTTCCGACTATAAAGCTAGTCCCGGCTCACGCGGGCTTCGCCGTCTCCGCGGCGTCCCACGGGAGATGGAAGTCCGTCGGTCGGGTGATCTTTGCGGTGGCGTGGCTCTCGGTCGCGACGGCCCGCTCCAGGTGGAGGGTCATCTCCTTCACGAACCGGTCCATCCGCGCCCGCTCGTTCGCGGGGATGGCGGTCGGCGTCTCCCAGACGAGCGCGGCGCCCCCGCTCGTAGGATAGCACCGGTACGCGATGTCGTGGGCGGACGGGGGGACCGCCGGGTTCATTTTCGCTAGGCGCGCGCGGACGCGGCTCTCCATGGGTTCGGTCGACTCGGACCGTTCGACCGCGTACCCGAGGTTGGTGAGATACTCGGCGACGTAGCCCACGAAGCGTTCCCGGCCGATCCCTCGCGCGCGCAGCCAATCGCCGTTACCGACTCCCATGGGGTTTCCTCCGTTTCAACTCGCGCCCCAGGCTCTTCAACAGCCCGAGCATCATCCGGAACTCCGCCTCGGAGGGCGTAGACCGGCCCAGGACGCGACGAAACAGGAGGATTAAACCCCGTCGTTTGTGCGCGGGGTAGCCGGTCCGCTCAAGAAGCTCCCCCAAACGCGCTAGGAAGAGCTCCTTTTCGCGCCCGTTGAGCGCGAGCTCTTCGGGAGCCGGCGTCGTCTCGGGGTCCGCGGGTCCGCGGGCCCGGTGAAGGCCGTAGAGGACGATCGCCGCGGCGTGGGAGAGGTTCAACGTCGGGAACTCTCTCCGCGCCGGAATGTGAACGAGGAGGTCGCAGAGGAAGAGCTCGTCCCGCCCGAGGCCGTTATCCTCCGGCCCGAAAGCGACCGAGACCCGTCCCTCGAGCGGTCGGACGATCTCTCCCAACCGTTCGGGGCTCACCGACCGTCGGAGGTAGGCCGTCGACCGGCCCCAAGAGAGGTCGGTCGTGCCGACGAGCAGGTCGGCCTCCTCGGCCGCCTTCTTGAGGCTCGAGACGGTGATCGCCGACCGAAGGAGGGGAAGTCCGCCCATCGCCCTTCGCCGGGCCTCCGCGCCGAGGGGGGCCCGGGGAGCGACGAGCACGAGCCGGTCGGCGCCGAAATTACGGGCCACGCGGGCGACTGCTCCCACATTGCCGTCCTCCTTCGGGCGGACGAGGACGATGTCGATCCGGGCCGTCACCCGGCCGTCCCCTCCGCGAACAAGCGGTGGACCATCCAGTCGGGGTCGAACGGCTCGAGGTCACGGTAGCCCTGGCCGACGCCGACGAAGAGGATCGGCTTTTTCGTGACGAACGTGGCGCTCAGCGCCGCGCCGCCCTTCACGTCGGCGTCGAGCTTCGTGAGGATGAGGCCGTCGATCCCAATCGCGGCATTGAACTGGCGGGCCTGCTCGACGACGTCGTTGCCGCTCAGGGCATCGCCCACGAAGATCGTGAGCGACGGCTTCACGACGCGTCGGATCTTCTTTGCCTCCTCGATCAGATTGTCGTTGGTGTGCTGGCGGCCGGCGGTGTCGATCAGTACGACGTCGATCCGTTTCGCCCGAGCGTGCTCGACCGCGTCGAACGCGACGGCCGCGGGGTCGCTTCCTTCCTGCTGCCGAACGACCCGGATCCCGAGACGCTCGCCATGGACGAGCAGCTGCTCGATCGCGCCGGCCCGGAAGGTGTCCCCGGCGGCGATGACGCTGGAGAGCCCTTGGCCCTTCAACCATCCGGCGAGCTTCGCGATCGTGGTGGTCTTGCCCGTCCCGTTGACCCCGACGAAGAGGATCACGAACGGCTTTTCGGATTGAGAGCGGACCGCGTTCGCTAGATCGATCGGCGGCCGGGCTAGGATCGATCTCGCCGAACGCTCGAGCGAGGCCCGGATGGCGTCCTCGGCCTCGACGCCCAACTTGAGCTTCTTCCCCGAAAGGTCGCGTCGGAGATCCTTTCTTAGTCGCTCGACGACCGGGAGGGCGACGTCGGACTCCAGCATCACGATCTCGAGGTCGTCCATCACGTCCTCGATCGTCCCCTCCTTGAGCCGCCGACCCAGGATCCCTTCCGTGAACATCTCGTCTGGGGACCCGGCCGGGCTCGTGGGCAGGGGCGGGGCCTCCCGGCCGGGCTCGCTCGTTGGGGCGGCTACCGTGTCCGTGCGGGCGGCGGTCGCTTTCTCTTCGGTGGCCGGCGGAGGCGCGCTCGAGCCGCGCAACCGTGCCTTAATCGCGGCCCACATCGCTCGGTTGCGTCGTCGCCCGCGCGATCGAGTCGAGACGACGCGAGAGCTGCTGGATCCGCTCGTTGAGCGAGTTCATCTGACCCTCGATCTCGCGCGTCGCCTCCTCGATCCGAACGAGCCGCTGGGCGAGCAGCTCGACGACCTTGGGACGCTCCATCTCGGCAACGACCCCGGAGCCGATCCCGATGAGGACGGGAGCGGTGCGATCGACCCCGCCGCGCACGAACGCCTCACCTCCGAGAGGGAGCAGGAGCTCGGCCGTCGGAGGGGCGCGGTCGATTCCTTCGAGGCTCTCGCGGGCCCTTAAGTGGTCGGCCCGAGAGGCTTCCAGGATCTGATGCTGCTGCAAGAGCGCGTTGAGCTGGTCCCGGTACGCGTCGAGCCGAATCAGGTCCTCCTGGACCTGCTGCTCGGTGACCTCGTGGGGGCGGGCGCTCATGGGGAGGGGGAAGAGACCTTATGGATCCGGATCTGGCGCCGCTTCAC
>JASHWY010000225.1 GCA_030043835.1 Thermoplasmata archaeon | reverse complement strand
GCGCCCGTCTTAGGAACGTGACGGACCGCGTTCGAACGTGGGTGGAAGAGGAGGGAGTCCAGACGATGGTCGTCCTCGCGGCGCGACGGGGCGTCGTCGTCCTCCACGAGGCGTTCGGAAGGATGGCCCCCGACCCGGGCGCGCCCCGGATCCGCCCGGACGCCGTGTTCCGTCTGGCGTCGATCACGAAGGTCCTCACCGCGACCGCGCTCCTCACGCTGGTCGAGGAGGGCCGGGTGGGACTGAACCGCCCCGTCTCGAGTTACATTCCCGAATTCCGGGGCGAGGGCAAGGACGCGGTGCTCGTGCGGCATCTCCTCACCCACACCTCGGGGCTCCGCGAGGACGAGCTCGAGGCGTACGCTAAGGAAGAAGGTAGCCAGCTCAAGGTCCCGCCAGCGCCCGAGCGGTTGCACCCGCTCTTCCATGAGTACCTCGCACGCCGCTACGCCGCTCCCCTGTGGAAACGGCCCGGCGAGGAGATGTCGTACGCCGACTACAACTTCGACCTGGCCGCCGAGATCGTCTCTCGGGTCGCGAACCTACCGCTGGACCGCTTCGCCCGCGAGAGGATCTTCCAGCCCCTCGGGATGAGCAGCTCCTTCTACTGCCTCATCGACGTGCCTCGGGAACGTCGGGTGATCCGGCCCGCGGCCCCAGGCAGCGTCGCGGACAGCATGAGCCTCGCCGCCGAGAACGAACGGTTCTGGGCCGGTAGCGGCTTCGCCTCCTCGACCGCACGCGACATGGCCGTCTTCGGGCAGATGTTCCTCAACGGGGGCGCCTACGGGAGCGCGAGGGTCCTGAGTCCGGCGACCGTGGCGGCGATGACGCGCGACCAGATCCCCGGGGTGAAGTCGGTGTTCTTCGACCAGGTCTTTCCCGAGGCCGGCTGGGGCTTCGGCTGGGCTCTGCGCGGTCTCAAGACCGGTTGGGAGGGGGCGTTACCCTCGCCGGAGACGTTCGAGCATCTAGGGAACGGAGGCGTCTGCATCTGGGCCGATCCGCGGAACGAGATCGTGGGAACGTGCTTCTCGGCGGCGCCACCCTCCGCGAGCGCGGCCGACTTCAACACGCTGAGCTGGGCCGCGAAGTGCCGCAACGACCTCTTCATGGACGCGGTCACCGCCGCGATCGTGGAAACGTAGACCGGGGCCGCCACGCGGCGCCTCTCGCTCGCCCTCCTCACGAGGCGCCGCGGTCGGAAGCGCGACCTTCACCGGCGGAAGCGGATTCGAACGAAGCGCTAGGTTTTGGAAAGGTCCCTCGCACGCCCGGGACCGGTGCTGTCCCCTTGCGGCGATCTGGAAGGACCTTTCCGGGGTGGTTGCAATCCACCATCCCGGCCCGGTGTATTTGAGGGCGGGACGGGAGGGCGTGAAACGCCCCGCCGAGCCGGCGTTGCGGCTAGCGGCCCCGGTGCGACTCGGGCTCGGCGACGACGATCCTCGGCAGCTCCCCCTGGATCGCGGGCGGCCGGCGGGTCGTGGCCCGAGCGGTGGCGGTGTGGCGCGGGAGGAGCCAGCGCTCGCCCCAGGCCCGGAGCTCGCGCGCGGCCGGGGCGAGGCCGAGTCCCATCTCGGTCAGCGAGTAGACGACCGAGAACGGGCGGGTGCTGACGACCGTGCGCTGCACGACGCCCTGGCCTTCGAGGAACTTCAGGGTGGCGCTGAGCGTCTTCGCATTGAGGCGGGGGTTCGACTTCAGGA
The DNA here is from genome assembly GCA_030043835.1 of Thermoplasmata archaeon. Taxonomy (GTDB): domain Archaea; phylum Thermoplasmatota; class Thermoplasmata; order Lutacidiplasmatales; family UBA184; genus Lutacidiplasma. Next base: position 1,054 of record JASHWY010000225.1, on the reverse strand, counting down.
TCTCGCTGAACCGCTGCGGCCCCTCGAGCAGCCGATGGACGATGGCGAGCCGCCACTCGGTGCCGATCACCCCGACCGCGGCGAGCACGGGACAGAGATGCCGGCCCTCGGCCGAGTCGCACGCGTCGTCGCCCCCGTGCGGTCCCTGCGCGGGTCGACGCGCCCGGTCCGTTTCCATCGTCGCGCCCTCGGCGGGTCTAGGGCCGCGGGCCCTCTTATAGTTACTGTATGAAAGTAGATGAAGGATAGTAATCGAGAGGAACGAGCCGCCGGCCCGTCGCCCGGGTGGGCCGCATAGGTTTTTTCCGCGCTCGGCGCTGGCCCGCCGTGGCCGAGCGCCGACGCGACTTCGAGCTCTCCGTCGAGCGGCGGTTGGGTCCCGAGGGTCCGGCGGGTGCGACCGTCCGGCTGAGCGTTCGTCTCGAGGTCGGTCCCGAGGGCGCGCGCCCCAGTCCCCAGGAGCTCGCCCGGGAACTGGACGCGCTCCAGGAGGACCTGAACGCGCTCGTGGGGCCGCCGATCGCGGCGATGCCGGCCGGGCGGGCCGACCGCGAGTTAAGCGAGCTCGTCGAGACGTACCGCCCCCGGCAGCGCGAGCTGGTCGACCTCCTGCTCGACGAGGGCGAGCTGACGCCACGGGAGCACGCGCGTCTCGCCGAGTACCTCGGTCCCGCCGGGACCGGGGCAGGGCCGGCCGTCGCGCCCGCCTCGACGCCCGAGACGGAGCGGTTGATCGCGACCGTGCCGATCGACCGCGCGACGGCGCCGGCGCCCCGCTCCGGGGGCGGGCCGGCGCTCGCTCCCCCTCGGCCGGCCGAGAACGTCCGGCCCGTCGCGGAGCTGCTCCAGACCTACCAGATCTCGAACCTCCGCCAGGCCGGCGCGGTGCGCGCCCGGCGGCAGATCTCCTTCGCCGAGTACATGGCGCTGAAGCGGCACTTCGAGGCCCCGGCGAAGGGGTCGGCGGAGCCCGGTTCCGGCTAACGACGCCGGGCCTCGGGCGTCGCACCGGCCGAGGGGACGGGCGCGAGCGCGACCGCGAGGAGCCCGACGT
>JASHWY010000224.1 GCA_030043835.1 Thermoplasmata archaeon | reverse complement strand
CAACATGGCGAAGCCGAGCGGGAACATCGCCATCCCCACGCCCTGCACCGCCCGCACACCGATCAGGACGTAGATCTGGTCCGGCCGGGTAAGCCCGAACGCGGCGCCGACATTGGGAGAAAAACCCGCGACGCTCACCGCGACCGCATAGACGCCCATTGCGACCAAGAGGATCCGCTTCTTCCCGTAGATGTCGCCGAGCTTGCCGAAGATCGGCGTCACGACGACCCCCACCAAGAGGTACGCCGAGAGGATCCACGCGATCGTGCTCGCGGTGGTGACGTGAAAGAACGCCTCGAAGTTGCTGAACGCTGGGAGCACCATCGTCTCGACGTAGGTGACCATGAGTGCCATCGCGGCTAGAATGAAGAGGACCGTCCAAGCATACCGCGCGTTGAACGCGCTCGGCGCGGTCGGGTTCACGGCGCTCACGCAACGCCTCCCGGTCGGCCGAGCGAGGGGTCGAGGCGGAGCGCTAGCTCCCGAAACACCTTGGCCGCGGTCGCGAGGTCCTCACGCGGCAGCCCTTGGGTGGCGAGCGACATCGTGCGTCCGATCTCGCCCCAAACGCGCGCCTCCACCTTGCGGCCTTTCGCAGTGAGCGAGAGGTCGACAGCCCGACGGTCGCGCGCCGAGCGCTGCCGGACGACGAGCCCCGACGCCTCGAGCTGGTCGACGCTCGCGCAGACCGTCGGCGCCGACACCGAAAGGTGCCGGGCGACCGTGCTCAAGGACGCCGTGCGAAGGGCCGAGACCAGGTGGAGAGCCCAGAACTGACCCATCGAGATCCCCTCGGCCTCGAGGACCGGGTGGAGACGGTGGAAGACCGACCGCATCACCTCGTGGACCGAATCGGCCAACTGTTCGGCGTCCGGCGACCCCGCGAAGCGGGGTGCGAGGCGCAGACGGTCGACCATTCGAACTCCTAAGTATTCGGCGCTCTAATCATTAGGGCATATAACGATTCCGCGAACCTACGCTAGGGCGTAGCGCGCGAGCTCGACCAAGTCGTGGAGCCGGGGTCGGGAGTCGGCCGGGACACTCACGCCGCCCCAACCGGCCACGATCGCGCCGGAGGGAAAGGCCGGGTCCCGGCCCGCCTCGCTCGCTCCCAGGGCGGACGGCGGGCCGCGACGATCGATCTCGAGGAGGATCACGAGGGCTCCGACCGGACCGGAGTCCACCGCGACCCGTACCCGACGGCCGGCGCCCGATTCCTCCACCCGAGCGTCCTCGTCGTTCAAATGCGCGATGCGGGAGCGACGTCCGGCGGGTCGTTTCGTCCCCCGGGGCGCGGGTCGCCAGGCGATCCGACGACCGGCGTCCCGGTAGCGACCCAAAAGTCCCGGGTCAATCACGAGCCTCGAAGGGGCTGAGCTCACGCGGCGACCTTCCTTCCTCGCCAGAGGAGGCAGTCCGGGCGCAGCGAGCACGGTCCGCACACCGCGAGGTCGCGCTCTTTGGGGCAGTCGCCCGAGATCCCCGTGTGGCAGAGGACGAAGTCGTACTTCACCGGGTCGATGGGGTCGATTCGGCGGAGGGCCTCGGAGACCTCCTCGACGGTACTCCATGACCGGGTGCGGCGCCCGGTGAGACCTACGTGGTAAGCGATCCAGTGGACGTGCTGGTCGAGCGGGATCCTGAGGCTCCCGGTCGGCACCTCGCGCCAGCAGCCGAAGTCCGGATACCGGTCCCGAACCATCCAGCGTACGAACAGGGTGAGCCGCTTGCACGAGCTCTGGGAAGCGTCGAGCGGACTCGGGAAGAGGTTCCGGTAGCCGCCCGGAGGTCGCCCGAGCTCGGCGGTCCTCCCGTCTCCCCGCAGCGTCGAGGAGAGCGCGGCGAGGCCGCCCGCGAATCCTCCGGAGCCCGTGCCCGTTACGAACGCTCGCTCGAGGGAGGGTTCCTCTTCGTAGTAGCGAGCGAGGACACGGCCCAAGTAGGCCAACTGGTCGCCACGGATCCACCGATGACGGAACGGACGAAGGCGTCGGGCCCCGGCGCGCGACGGGTCCCGTCCCACGAGGTTCGCGACGTCCCCATCGACTAGCCCGATGAGCCTCTCGATGGCGCCGCGGATGGCCGTGGTGTTCCCGATCGCGAGGGTCGACGCGAAGACCCCCGCGATCTCGGCCCGATGAGGGTCCCTCGCCAGCGGGCGGATCACCGAGATCGGGTCGTCCAACATCGACCGCTCGAACGGGAATCGCTCGTAGAGCGTTTCGAGATGGCGCGGGAACTCTGACGTCGGCCGGTGCGCTCCCACGAGTCGAGGCGACTCCCTGCTCGGATTTACCGTTGCGCGGTGACGACCGCCGAGGTGAGGCCTAACTAGTCGCGCGAAATGCCCGGTGCCATGGCCGTGGAGGAGGTCGAGCTCCGTCCGACGATCGATCGTGCGTGGCTTGAGTCCGCCGCCGCGCGCGACCCGATCGAGCACGCCTACGCGCTCTGGGACCTTCTCCACCACCCGGACCGGATCCGTATTGTCTCGGCGGTCGTCGACGGGGAACCGCTCGGCTACCTTCTCCTCTGGTTGGGCCACCCGGCCGCGCCGGTAGTGCATTGGATCGGGACCGACCCCCGCCTAGGGGAACTCGCCGGCCGCCTCCCTCCCCGACCGCTGGTCGCGATCGTCCCGGAGGAGTTCGCCTACCGGGTGAGCGAGGCCCGTGGCCCGGTGCGATCGTTCCCCCTCCTCTCGATGATCGCCGCCGAGAGCGCGCCCCAAGCCCGCGGCGAGACGGCGATCCGCCGGCTCCGCAGGGACGACCGGGCCGACCTCTCCCGCTGGGCCTCCCGGCAAACCGACAGCGTGGTCGCGGAGTACGCGACCTTCGACCCCGAGGCCGAGCTCGCGTGGGGGGCGTTCGAGGACGGCCGGATCGTTGGGGTCGCTCGGGCCGCGGTCCGGCTGCCCCACGTGTGGATTCTGGGAGGCGTTTACGTCGAGCCGGCCGCCCGAGGCGAAGGATGGGGCCGCGCGCTCGTGGAGACCGCCCTCACCGCGGCGATCGCCACCGGAGCCAGCCTCGCGCTGTACGTCCGGGAGGATCGCACGCCCGCCCGGTCGCTCTACGCCTCCTTGGGGTTCCGTACGGTCGGCCGCCGCTTGTGGATGGATGCCGGGAGCGGGCTCACTCCGTGAGCGCCGCCCCCCACTCCTTAACGGCGCACGGCCCGTAGGGGAGCGATGCCCTCGAACGCGGAGGTTGCCCGGACGTTCCGCGCGATCGCGGACCTCCTCGACATCCTGGGAGAGAAGTTCAAGCCGGAGGCGTACCGCCGCGCCGCCCGGTCGATCGACTCGCTCACCGAAGACCTCGCGAAGGTCGCGGCCCGTAACGAGCTGCGCACGATCCCGGGCGTCGGCGAGGCGATCGAGGAGAAGACTCGCGAGCTCCTTTCGACCGGCCACCTCGCCTACTACGACCGGCTGCTGAAGGAGGTCCCGCCCGGTCTCCTCGAGATCATGCGCCTCCCGGGGCTCGGTCCCAAGACCGCGCGGCGGTTCTGGACTGAGCTCGGGATCGAGGGGCCCCAGGAGCTCTCGAGCGCCATCGCCGCCGGCCGGCTCGAGGGGGTCAAAGGGTTCGGACCGAAGAAGATCGACCAGATCCGCGCCGCCCTCTCCCCCGCGGTTCCTGGCGCGTCCGCCCGCCGGCCGATCGAGGAGGCGTATCCGATCGCGACGCGGATCCTCAAAGCCCTGCGCGACGAGGCGCCGGTCGAGCGCGCCGAGATCGCGGGCAGCTTTCGGCGCTGCCAAGAGACCGTGGGGGACTTGGACCTCCTCGCGACCTCCAACGCGCCGGAAAAGGTGTTCGACCTCTTCTCCGCGCTCCCCGAGGTTCGGGAGGTGCGGCTGCGCGGCGGCACGAAGGAGACCGTCGTCTTAACGAACGGCCTCCAGGTCGACCTAAGGGTCGTCGAGCCCGCCGCGTTCGGGGCGGCGCTCCAGTACTTCACCGGGTCGAAGGACCACAACGTGACCCTCCGGACCCTCGCGCGGGACCGGGGCCTCAAGATCAACGAGTACGGGGTCTTTCGCGGGGACGAGCGGATCGCGGGCCGCACCGAGGAGGAGGTGTACGCGACACTCGGACTTTCCTGGATCCCGCCCGAACTTCGGGTCGACCGTGGGGAGATCGATGCCGCCGCGAGGAACGCCGTCCCGCACGTCGTGAGCGAAGCGGACCTCCGGGGAGAGTTCCATCTTCACCTCCCCTCCCAAGCGACGGTGCGGGACCTCGAACGCGCGCTCGCCGACGCCCGCGAGCGCCGGTATGCCTACGTGGGGATCGTCGTTGCGGGCGTCGGCGCCGACGGAAAAGCGTTTGCGCTTCCTTCGGCCGTGCGCGACCGTGTCGCCGCGGAGAGGTCGCGGGGCCTATGCATCGTGCGGGTCGTTGAGGCGGGACCAGGACCGCTACCGAAATCGCTCGCCGGAGGGGGGGCGGAGCTAACGCTCCTGCGCCCGGTCGGAAGCGCCTCGCCGACGCCCATCCCCGCCGGGGTCCGAGGCATTGTCCACGTGGGCCCGGGAAACGCCCCGACAGAGACCCTGCGGGAGTGGATCGACTCCGCCTCGACCGCTCGCCTCTTTATCGAGGTAGGCCCCGGACCCGATCGGCTCGATTCCAACTGGGCGCGGGTCGCGCTCGAGGCCCACGTCGCGCTCAGCGTACCGACCGGACTCGGGCTCAACGAGTTCGACCCGACGCGACCGATCGGACTCGGGTTCGCCCGGAGGGCCGGAGCCGAGGCGAAGGACGTGGTGAACTCAGCCCGCGAGTTCGGGGCTACGGTTCGGCGGGGTCCGTCGGCCCGCTAGCTCCGCCGGACGAGGGATCCGGGCCGCCGGCGCGGGTGGCGGAGGCCGAGACCCCGTGGGCGAGGCAGCTCGTGCATCGGTGCGTGGCGGGCGACGCCCCATGGCGCCAGAAGCAGTCGACGCACAGCGGCCGGCCGCACCCCCAGCAGCGAGGGGTCGCGAACTTCGTCTCGATCGGAGAGGCGCAGTTCGCGCACGCGCGGGCGGGCGAGAGAGGGTGGGCCTGGTACGGAGGAGGCTCCGGAAAACGTAGCCCCGGCCGCTCGATCGTGGGCTTCGGCGCCTTCGGGCGGGAGGTCGGTAAAGGAGGGGCGGGCTTCGGGTCGCTCACCACGCGGGAGACGGCCCCTTCCCTTTTTACGCTTGGGTCCCACGACCACGATTTCCACTGGACGCCGGGGTTCATGTACGTGACCGGGTAGCCCCCCCATGTGTCGGACGCGTACCCGTACCGCACCCGCGGTTCGCGCCCCAACCGTTCGGCCGAGACCGTGTCGAACCGGTCGCACGCGGCGATCCCGGTCGTGATCGTCGCGGTAGCGGTCGGCCTCTATCTGGGTCGCTTCACGGTGCTCTTCCCGGGCCTCCTTGGGCTCATGCTCCTCACGGTCGGCGGATCGTTCCTCTCGACGCGACTCAACCCGTTAAGTCCCCACTTCTACCTCACCCGGAAGCCGTCGTGGTCCTCCGTCGGAATCGTCTTCCTGGGATCGCTCGCCCTCCTCGTGGGGGCCTACGCGATGTGGCTCCACCACTGGGGACCGCTCGTCCCAACGCTCTAGGTCCGTTCGACCTACGCCGCGACCATCCGCTCGAGCGCGAGACGGGCCTTCGCGGCGACGCCCGAAGGGACGTCAATCTCGAACTGGCGGCGGAGCAGCGAGTCGCGCACGTCCTCTAGGTCGATCTCTTTCATGAACGGGCAGATCGCCCCCGCGTCGATCGGCGTGAACGACGTCATAGGGTTGAGCGTGCGCATCCGGTGGAGGATCCCGACCTCGGTCGCGACGAGGACCTCGGGTGCCCGCGTCTCTTCCGCGAATCGAACCATCCCATCGGTCGAGAGCACGCGGTCCACGAGCGGGAGCACCTGGGTTCCGCACCCGCACTCCGGGTGCGCGAGGACCGGGGCGCCCGGGTGCGCCGCTCGCGCCTGCTCGAGGGTTTCCGGCCGTAACTTCGCGTGGACCGGGCAGTCCCCGACCCAGAGGTGCATCGTCCGGCCGGTCTTCCGCCGGACGTAGTCGCCTAAGAACATGTCGGGAAGGAAGAGGATCTCGCGGTCCCGTGGGATCTGCTCGACGATCTTGAGCGCGTTCGAGCTCGTGCAGCAGAAATCCGCCTCGGCCTTCACGTCGGCGGAGGTGTTGATGTACGCGACGACGACGGCCCCGGGGTGCTCTGCCTTCCAGGCCCTGAGCTCGTCGGCGGTGATCGCGTCGGCGAGAGCGCAGCCGGCCTTTAGGTCGGGCAAGAGGACCGTCCGCGTCGGGTTCAGGATCTTCGCGGTCTCGGCCATGAAGCGGACCCCGGCGAAGACGATCACGGACCGGTCGGATTCCATCGCCTTCCGGGAGAGGTAGAGCGAGTCGCCGACATAGTCGGCGACGTCCTGGACCTCGGGCCGCTGGTAGTTGTGGGCGAGCAGGACCGCGTCCTTTTCGTCCTTCAGCCGGACGACCTCCTCGGCGAGCGACATCGGCGCCTCCGGTCGTTCTAGGGTGACCGGCGTCTTAAGCGGGCGGGCTCGACCCTTACGTGGAAGGGGAGCGCGCTCGCGGAGTGCGTGAGCGCTCCCAAGCTCACGGCGTCCGCGCCGACGTTGCGGTAGCGCCGAACGTCGTCGACCCCGATCCCGCCCGAGAGCTCGATGAACCGGCCTTGTCGCAGCCCGTCCGAGGCGAGCGAACGGACGATGGCCCGAGCGCGCCGGGGTCCTGCGTTGTCGATCAGGATCGCGTTCGCCCCGGCCCGTGCGGCGATCCTCGCCTGGGCCACGGAACGGACCTCGACCTCGACGCGCTCGCCCGGCCGCGCGGCCTCCCGGGCCCGTCGGACCGCCTCCCGGAGAGGGACGAGGGTGAGGTGGTTGTTCTTGATGAGGAGCGCTTCCACAAGGTCCCGTCGGTGGGGTCCCCCTCCTCCGTGCACGACGGCGGCCTTCTCTAGGTCGCGGAGCCCGGGAAGGGTCTTGCGCGTCGCGAGGACTTGGAGGCGAGGGCGCGCCCCCCTCGCCGCGTCGACCGCGCGCCGCGTCGTCGTCGCGACCCCGCTCGCGTGCATGAGGAAGTTGAGGAGGGTCCGCTCGATGGCGAGGAGCCGGCGCGCGTCACCCGTTAGGCGGACGACGACCGTGCCCGGACGCACCCGGTGGCCGTCGGGGAGGGCCGCGGAGAGCGAGAGGTGGGCGGTCCGGGCGATGGCCCGGACCGCCTCCATGCCGGAGAGCACGCCGGACGCTTGAGCGACGACCCGGGCTTGGACCCGATGGGACCGGGGAACGATGGAGCGCGTCGTCCGGTCTTCGCCGACGCGATCCTCGGCGAGCGCGCGGCGCACGAGCGCGCTAATCCCGGGCGTTCGGCGCGGCCCGGGCCTACGTTCCCGGGGCATCCTTCGACCCGTTCTTGCTTGCGAGGGCGCTCTTTAAGCGTTCAAAGTCCGCGGCGACGTCCGGTCGGAGGGTGGTCAAGTGCTGGCGCTCGAGCTCCGCGACCCGGCGACGGGCGCTCGCCCGGTCGCCGCGGGCGTACGAGAGCTGGGCCAAGCGAAGGACGACGTCGACCTCATCGGCCGGCGCTTTCAGCTCCCGGACGATTCGATACGCCTCCAGAAGGTCGGCCTCGGCCCGGTCGTACTCGCCGCGGTCGAGCGCGATCTTGCCCGAGATGATCATCGACTGAACGAGGCCGAACCGGTCGCCGATCCGCTCCAAGACCTCGCGCGAGCGCTGGTTCCGCTCCGTCGCCTCGTCGAGCCGCCCGGCCTCCCGCAAGATGTCGGCCGTGTTGAAGAGCGCCCAGCCGACGCGACGCAGATCGTGCGACTTCTCGGCGAGGCGGATCGCCTCGGCGAACTCGGAGAGCGCCTCGGCGTACCGGGGCGTCGCGGACTTCACGCCCGCGGTCACGACCCCGAGGAAGAGGTGGGCGTGGGCCGCCTCGCGAGCGTCCCCGAGGCGTTCGAGCGCCTTCGCTGCCTCCCGGGCCTCCGCGAGGGCGTTCTCGGACTGGCCCATCATGGCGAGGACGTTCGCCCGGCGCTCCTGCCCCAGCGCCGTCGCGCGTTCGTTGCCGCTCTCGCGGGCGAGGCGGAGCTCCTCGGTGTGCTCGCTCAACGCCTCCTCGTACCGTCCCTCGTAGTAGAGCGCCTCCCCCCGCAGGTGGTGGAGGCGGGCGAGCAGGATCGGGTGCCCCGTTAGGTCGGCCGACTCGAGCACCGCTCGGGTGGTCTTCTCGGCGTCGCGCCAGTCGCCCCGGTCCGTCTGGATGCGGGCGATGTAGAGCTCGAGGAGCGCGAGGATGTGGGGCTTAAGCCGCTTTCGAAGGCCCCGACGTGAGAGGTGCGCGCGCAGGAGCGCCTCGGCCTCCTTGAGCTCGCCGACCTGGTCGACCGCCTGGGCGAGCTCGATGACGAGCTCCGTCTCTCCGTCCCAGTCCTCGGGCTTGATGCGACGGAAGCTCTCGAGGGCGCGCTCCCAGTGTTCGCGCGCGACCTCGGGCGCGAAGGCGCGGTCGGCGATCTCGGCGGCGGCACGGTTGAACTGGACCGATTTGTCGTCGACCTTGCCAAGATAGAAGTGCCGGGCGAGCGCGTAGATCGTCGTGAAGTCGGCGCTCCCCGTCGCCTCGAGCGCCTCGCCGGCGCGGCGGTGAAGGAGTCTCCGACGGCTTTCGATCAACTGGTCGTAGACCTGCTCGCGGAACCGGTCGTCCGCGAACGCGAGGACCTCGCCGGGGCGCTCTAAGAGGATGCCCCGGCCGACCAGGCGGTCGATCGATTCCGCGAGGGGCTCCTCCTCCTCCCCGCTCGCGCGCAGGAGGAGGGAGAACGGGAACTGAGGGCCGAGCACGGCGGCCACCGCGACGGTTCGACGGGCGTCCTCGTCGAGCGTAGGGACGACCGATTGGGCCGTCTCGGCCACGCGCAGGGTCGGCGAGCGGGTCTCTCCGGGACCGCGGAGCCGACGGTCGAGCTGCTCCAAGAGGAGGGGGTTGCCGCCGGTCTCCGAGTAGCGACGCGTGACCTCCTCGGCCGAGAAGACACGACCGGGTTCCTGCTGGCGGAGGTAGTCGGCGACCTCCCCCGAGGTGAGCGGCCGGAGGACGATGCGACGGGCGTTCGTCGCGGCCTCGAACGCCTCGAGCCGGACCCTCACCGCCGTCGGAAGGGCCGAGAGCGAGCGGACGGTCGCGAGGATCCACAAGGGTCGGTTCTGGAGCTGGCGCGCGAGGTACTCGATCGCCCCGAGCGACGGCTCGTCCGCGCGGTGGAGGTCCTCGAGGACGAGGACCGTCGGGCCGTGCCGGGTGAACTCTAAGAACTGCTCCGAGATCTCCGCCCAGAGGGGGTCGCGGACGACGTCCGAACGCTCGTCCGCCTCGCCGAGGGCGGCGAGCAGACGCTCCTCGACCGCGACCGGCGGCGCCGTCCCGCCGCTATCGAGCCTCGGCGCGAAACCGATGAGCACGCTCTCGGTACCCGACGGGCCCAAGCCGAGCACGCTCCCGATCGAGGGGGCGGTAGCGGCCTCGGCGCGGCCACTCTCGATCGCCGAACGGAGGAGGGCGAATGGCGGCGGAGCGTCGAGCGCGGGCGCCCGGCCCTCGAGCACCCTCACCCCGCGGCCCTTGACGTCGGCGATAAGGCTCTCGACGAGGGTCGACTTCCCGACCCCAGTCTCGCCGACCAGGAGCGTGACCCCACCATGACCCGCCCGCGCGTCCTCGAACCGACGGTGGAGGGCCTCGACGGCCTCTACCCGGCCGACGAACGGTCGGCCGTCCCGGGCCTCGGCCGCCATCGCTTTCGCCGCACTAATGGGAGGGGAGGGCTATTTAGGTGCGCGTTGGACGCCCCTTGACGAACGGGAGCGTCACGACCCGGCCCGGTACGGGGCGGCCGCGAATCTCGAGCGTCACCTCCGTCCCCGGGGCCGTGAAATCCCGCGGCAGGTAGGCGAGCGCGATCCCGTGCCCAAGGCCGGGCGAGATGCCGCCGCTCGTTGCGGTCACTGTGGCGCCGCCCGGGGCCCGGATCGTCGTTCCGTGCCGCGGGATCGCGCCCTCGGTCGTCACCTCGATACCGGCCAACCGCTCGGCGGTCCCCTCCGCACGCTCCTTCTCGAGGGCCGGGCGCCCCACAAAGACGTGCTCGAAGTCGACGAACCGCTCCTGACCGGCCTCGATCGGGCTGCGGTCCCGGTGGAAGTCCTGGCCCGAGAGGAGGAACCCTTTCTCGAGGCGGAGGGAATCGCGCGCTCCGAGCCCGGTCGGAACCGCTCCGCCGGTGACGAGGCGCTCGGCCGTCGCGGCCGCACGGTCGGCGCGGACAAGGATCTCGTACCCGAGCTCGCCGGTGTAGCCGGTCCGGCTCACGAGGATAGCGCCGTCGAGGGCCGCCGGGATCCGCGGGCCGAGCGCGCGCGTCTTCGGTTGAGTGCCGCCGGGGGTCGGGTAAAAGCGTGCGTGGTAGAACGGAAGGTCGCCCAACTCCCAACCGAACGTCCGCTCGAGGAGGGACCGGGAGAGGGGGCCCTGGACCGCGAGGAGCGCCGCCCGGCCGTTCCAGTGATCGACCTCGGTGTCGGGAGCGCGGTGCTGGCGGAGGATCTCCTCCACCTCGTGGGCACGCGACGCGTTCGGAACGACGAAGAACGACCGGGTGAGCTCGGTGCCGTCGTCGAGTCGCGTGATCAAGAGGTCGTCGACGATCTTGCCGCCCGACTCCAGGAGGAAGGTGTAGCGCGCCTGGCCCGGGACGAGGGTGGGAACGTTCGCGGTCGTGCGGCGGCCGAGGAGCTCGGCGGCGCGTCCCCCGTTGGCCGTGAGGAGGCCCATGTGCGAGACGTCGAACAGGCCGACGGCCTCACGGACCGCTTTGTGCTCGGCGAGGATGCTCGTGTAGTAGAGCGGCATCTCCCATCCCGCGAACGGCACGAGGTGGGCGCCGTGGCGACGGTGGAACTCAATGAGCGGGGTCTTCTTGAGGAGCGGGGTCGCTTTCGAGGGTGGGGCGGCGCTCATGAAACCACCTCCGCCAGTCGGCCATCCTCGCTCGCCCGGCGAATCTCGAGGGCGATGCGGCGGCCGGTGCTCATCGGTCCGCGGTAGAGCGCGTTACCGTACGGGTGACCGAGCCCGAGGTGTACGTTCGTCCCACCGCCGATCCGGGCGGCCACGTCGAACACCGTCGGATGTCCGTCCTTATCGAGGCACGTCTGCAGGCAGAACGGCCCTAGGATGCCCGGAGGGTACCGCTCTTGGGTCGCGTCGACGAACCGCTCTCCCAACCGGAACACCTCTTCGAGGATGGACTCCCGGACCGTAAGCGTTCCGTGTCCCACGACCCGATACTCGGGGATCCGTTCGGACGCCGGGAGCTCGAGCTGCTGGGCCGCGGGAAGCCGGACGAGGCCGTCCAGGTTGCTCTCGCGCCGCTCGTCGACCCCGAGGAGCTCGAGGCCGTCGGCGCGGGAGACGAGGGGCGAGAAGAAGAAGTTGAAGTTGAAGACCGGACCGAGGACGTACTCCTCAATCCGCGCGGCCGTGAGGTCGTCCGGAAGGATCGTGCCGCGCGCGATCAGCGCCTCGCTCTTCGTCCGAAACTCGGTGGGGCTCGCGGCCGTGAAGAAGCCGCGCTCCAACCGCCGGCTCGCGTGCGGCATCTTCACGATCGCGAGCCGGTCGATCGCGTCCGGGGAGGAGAACGGCTTCGGGGTCGGGACCCCGGCCTTTGCGAGGAGCGTGTAGTAGTTCTCTCGCTCGCTCCGCTCTTCGATCCTAAGGAGCGTCCGGGATCCCACGATCGGGACGCGAAACCGCTCCTCGATCGTTGCGAGCGGGACGTACGAGCTGAACGCTCGGTTCGGCACCATCAGGACGCCACCCGCTCGCATCCGCTCCTGAGAGTTGGGCTCCGCGAGCTCGGCAAACGTGCCGTACGTCCAGACCTCGTCGACGCAGCCGCGGCGACGCTTCCCATCGAGTCCTAAGATCGTGCGGAAGTACTGCCGGTACGTCGCGTCCCGTCCCTTCTCGGCGAAGACGAGGCTTTGGAACCCCTCCGTGACCGCGCCGTCCGCGATGTCGAGCGCGGCGTGCGAGCCGACGGTGCCGACGACGAGCGGACGAGGGTAGCTCGCGGCAAGGGCGCGGATCTCGGACGTCGAGATCGGCATACCCCCTCAACCGTCAGAGGAGCTTAAGCGCTCGCGCCACCCGCTCGGCGGAGAGCGGGAGTTCGGTCCCGTGGGCTCCACACGCGGTACGAACCGCGATCGAGACGGTCGCCGGGACCGGAATGATCGGGGGCTCCCCGAGCCCCTTCGCCCCGAACGGACCCGCGCCGCCGTGACCCTCCACGAACGTCACGGTGATCGGGGGGATCTCCCGCAGGGTCGGGATTCTGTAGTCGAGGAGCCCCGCGTTCTCGAGCCGGCCGTCGTCCGACCAGATCGCCTCCTCGGTGAGCGCCGCGCCGAGCCCCATCGCGATTCCGCCCTCGACCTGGGCCCGTGCGCTCGTAAGGTCGATGACCGTGCCGACGTCGTGGAAGGCGGCGTACCGCTCGACGTGGACGACGCCGGTCTCCCGGTCTACGCTCACCTCGGCGACGTGGGCCGCTCCAGTAAAATCGGTGTACGGATAGAACGTTCCTTCCTCCACCCGGCCCTCGTCAATCTTCCCTCCCTGGCCGTAGTGCCGGCCGGTCACCTCGATTCCGCCCGTACCCCGGTCCGCTTCGGTCAAAAGGTCGCGGACCGGCCGACGCTGGGAGCCCGCGACGACCTCGATCTCCGAGCCGTGGGCGGCGAGCGACACCGCCCGGCCTGCGCCGAGGCGCTCGGTAAGGGTCGCGAGCAGCGATGCAAGGGCCGACTCGGCCGCGCGTCCGAGCGCGGCGGTCGTCCGGCTTCCGAAGACCCCCGAGTCGAACGGGGCGCTCGCGGTGTCCGCGTACTCGATCCGTATCCGCTCGGGCGGTAGCCCGGTGAGCCTCTCCACGACGCCGCGAACTCCCACGAGGACGCTACCGCTCCCAATCTCCCGTTCTCCCTGGACCACCACG
>JASHWY010000223.1 GCA_030043835.1 Thermoplasmata archaeon | reverse complement strand
ACGCCTTCACGACCTCTCCGCGGCCGGGATCCGGCACCCCGATCACGGCAGCGTCCGCGACGTTGGGGTGCTGGTAAAGGACCTCCTCGACCTCGCGCGGGTAGACCTTGAACCCCCCCACGTCGATCATGTCCTTCTTCCGGTCGACGATGTAGGCGTAGCCGTCGGCGTCGATCCGGGCGAGGTCACCGGTTCTCAACCATCCGTTCTCGAGCACCATCGCGGTCTCGTCGGGACGTCGAAAATAGCCGAGCATCACCTGAGGACCGCGCACCGAAAGCTCTCCGACCTCACCGAGGCCCAGCACCTTGGTCCCGGACTCGGCGTCGACCACCCGATGGTCGGTGTTCGGGAGCGGGAGACCGATCGACCCCGCGCGACGTTCGCCGGCGACCGGGTTCGCGTGGGTCGCCGGCGAGGTCTCACTCAGCCCGTACCCTTCGATGATGCTACCGCCCGTCAGCTCCTCGAACCGCCGCGCGACCTCGAGGGGGAGCGGCGCCGAGCCGCTCAAGCAAAACTTGATCGAGTGGATCTTGTGCTGGGCGATGTCCGGCTGCTGGTTGAACGCCTGGTAGAGCGCGGGGACCCCGGGGAACTGCGTCGGCTGGTAGCGGTCGATGAGCTTCAAGAGCTCGCGGATCTCGGGCCTCGTCTGCATGACGACCGCGCCGCCCATCTTGAGGGGGAGCAGGAGCGCGACCGTGAGCCCGTAGATGTGGAAGAACGGGATCGCGGCGACAGCGACCTCGTTGCCCGGGCTCTTGAGCGTGTTCCACGCCTCGAGCTGCAGCACGTTCGCGACCAGGTTCCGGTGGGTGAGCATCGCGGCCTTCGGCGTCCCCGTCGTTCCGCCCGTGTACTGGTAGACGGCGACGGTCGTCACCGGGTCGCGGTGGACGACCGGGGCGGCCCCCGGCGTGCGGAGGGTCGTCTTCCAGTTTCGGACCGATGGGTCGGTCGGGAACTCCGTCGGAAGATGCTGGCGGCGGAGGACGGTGTTCACGAACGGGCGCAGGTACCACGGGTAGAGGTCCCGTAGGCGCGCGACGTAGACCCGCGGGACCGGGGCCTGGGCGCGGACCTTCGCCAGGTTGGGATACGAGATCTCGAGCGTGACGACCGCCTTCGGCGTCGCGTCCGTGAGAAGGCGCGCGAGGTCCTGGCCCAGGTAGAGTGGGCTCACCTGGACCGCGATCGCGCCGGCCCGAAGAATTCCGAAGAGCGCGATAGGGTAGACGGGGCAGTTCGGGAGGTAGATCCCGACGCGATCCCCCGGCCCGACCCCGTCGCGGGCGAGGGCCGCCGCGAACCGCTCGCTCTGCTCCCAGAACTCACGGAACGTCCACCGAGCGCCGTAGTAAATGAGGGCGGTCTTGTCGCCCCATCGGGCGACGCTCTCGCCGATGAGCTCGGTCAACAGCTGATTCGGGATCGCGACGGTAGGGGGAACCGAGGAGGGATACTTCGCGAGCCAGACCCGGTCGATATCCGAAAGCAGTGTCGCCATGGTGGTCCCCTCCCTAGGGGGCGCTCCGAGCGTCCGAGTCCTTAGCGAATTGCACGCCCGGCTTATAGCTCGGTACGTAATGGACGCGGTCCCCGATCGCCATCTGGGACGCCTCGCGAACGGTCGGCATCCATCCGGTGATGCGGCCTCCTCCGTCCAGTTCGACGACGACGTACGCGTAGGGCGCGTCGTTCAGAAAGTCGTCGCCGGGGACCGCGAGGATCGTGAACGCCACAACCGTTCCCCGGCCAGAGAGCTCGACTTCGATGAGATCCGCCTTTCCGCACCGCTGACAGGCGAGGCCCCACGTCGCGGTCCTAAGGCCGCAGTTGGGACAGGTAAAGCCGCGGAGCTTGCCTTCCTCCTCGTAACCGTGGAACCAATCGTGGATCGTGTGGGGGGCGGTGGGGAGCTCCTCGGCGGACACACGAACGACCGCCCTTTAGCGTCGCGAGAAGATGTGGACCGAACAGGATCCGCCGGTGGCCCCGACGTTGTGCGTGAGGGCGACGTCGTTTTTCGGCACGGCCCGGCTCTTCGCCAGCCCGTTCACCTGCTCGAAGACCTCCACGACCTGGGAGGCTCCCGACGCGCTCACGGGGTGACCTTTGGCCTTGAGCCCCCCCGAAGGGTTCACCGGGAGCTTCCCGTCCCGAGTCGTGACTCCCTCGAGCGACTCCTTACCCGCCGTTCCTCGCGGGAAGAACCCCATGTCCTCGAGCGCGAGGATCTCGGCGATCGTGAAGCAATCGTGCACCTCGAGGAAGTCGATGTCTTTGGGCTCCATGTGGGCCTGGCGGAACGCCTTCGCCGCCGCGGCCCGCGTCGAAGGGAGGCCCAGGAGGTCGGGGCGGTCCTGCATCTCGGTGATCGACCCCGTGCGGACCGACGCGCGGATGACGAGCGGCTCTTGGGCGGGCTTCTTCATGAACTCCTTGGACGCCACGACGACCGCCGCGGCGCCGTCGGAGAACGGGCAGCAATCGTAGAGCCGAAGCGGTGAGGCGATCATCGGGGAGTTAAGGTACGTCTCCATGGTGATCTCTTTCTGGAAGTGGGCGTGAGGGTTCCGGGCCCCGTTGGCGTGGGCCTTGATCGCGATCGCTCCCAGCATCTCGGGACGCGTCGGGAACGTGTGCTCGTAGGCGGTCGCGAGGGTCGCGTAGAGACCGGGGAACGTCGCCCCGTTCTTAGACTCGAACGGATAGTCGGCCCCGATGGCGAAGTAGCTCGTCGCCGCAAGGGTGTCCAAGTGAGAGAGCTTCTCCGCACCAACGACAAGGACCGCGTCTTCGAAGCCTCCCGCGACATGGACGAACGCCTCGTGGAGTGCGGCGCTCGAGGACGAGCACGCCGACTCGATCGTGGCGGAAGGCACCTCGGGGATCCCGAGACCCCCGTTGATGAGGGGGCCCACGTGGGCCTGGTGCTCCGAGATGCCGAACGCGTTCGAAACGAACGTGTGGCCGATGTCTTTGGGCTCGAGCCCGCTCGACCGGATCGCCTCCATCGAGACCCGCGTCGCGGCCTCCCGGGCGCTCTCCTTCATCTTGCCGAATCGATTCGACGCGGCACCCACCACCCACGTCTCTCGCATCGTCATCGTGCTCCGTTGAGCTAGTCCGGCGGGCCGCTTAACGTGAACGCATGCCGGAGGTTGCTCGAGGAGGCTCCTCGGCGGCCGGAAGGCCCAAGAGGCTCCTCAAACGCTCGAACGTCCGTTCGGCGATGTCGGGGTCCCGGGTCTTGAACAGCAGTCGACCGTTCCGGCTGAGCGTTACCTCCGTCTCCATCGCCGCGAGGAGCATCACGCGGGCGTCGACGACCGCGATCCCCTCTCGCTCGAGGACCGAACGGACCTTGCGAAGGTCGAGCGGGTTCGCGGGCTCCGGGATCGCCTCGTAGGCGCCGTGGTTCGAGCAGAGGCGAAGGCGGCGGTACATCGGTCCCCCGACGACGCGCCTCGGCGAGATCGGCCGGTCTCACGAGGTCATGGGTGCGCCGCACTTCGCGCAGTACGCCGCGTTCGCCGCGTTCGGTGACCCGCAGTGCGAGCAGTAGCGTGGGCCCGACTGCGCGAGGGGCGGTGGCGGAGGGGCTCCCGCGGGTGCGGTGGACGGCGACTGCCACGCCGCCTGGGGGTAGGGGGGATTCCATGGGCCCCCGGGGGTCGTCGGCGCGGGCGGGGGATTCCAGACGAGTGCGAGGATCCCGCCGATGAGCACGAGAAGGAGACCGAGGAAGAACCCGCCTCCCCCGACGAAGCTCACGAGCGCCAGCACGATGAGGATCACACCCCATGTCTTGACCGACTGGGGCCGTGACCTGAGTTGGACAGCGCCGTAGAGGATGATCAATCCAAGGACGACGACGAACGCTCCCAGCGCCGCGATGGCTCCGCCGGCGACCCCGTAGGTGGCCACCGCACTCGAAATCACCGCGCCGGCAGCGAGCAGAAAGATTCCTTCAAGAACAATGAAGATCCCACCGATGAGACTCAGGATGTGGGCGCCGCTCGGATAGCTCGCTGCCATGGTTGCCGGACGTGAACGGCCCTATATCAAAAGGCCGACCGCGGACGCCTTTCGGAGGGGCCGCGTCGGGGCCGTCAACCCACGATGCCCTGAGGCTCGGGAGCCGAGAAGGGCTCGATCAGAGGATTACGGCCTTTCGCACGCAGTCGTCGATCATCTGATCGACGTCGATCCGCTCCTCCTCTCGGAGGATCTGGACGAGATTCGAGCGTGTTGCGGGTTTATCGGGGACCGCCTGGCAGCAGAGACCGGGGCGCGTCGAGATCTCGTACGTACCGATCTCCTTCGCGACCGCCTCGATCTCTTGCTTGTCGAATCCGATGAGCGGGCGCACGATGGGGAGTTTGACCGAGACGGTCGCGCTCCGCATGTTGGAGAGGGTCTGAGAAGCAACCTGGCCAAGCGCCTCGCCCGTCGCGAGGAACGTCGCTCCCTCCCGCTCCGCGATCTTCTCGGCGGACCGCCACATGAATCGGCGGCAGAGAACACACCCCACGTGTCGGTCGGTATTACGCATCAGCGTGATCTGGGTGGGTCCGTGGGGGACGAGGTAGAGCGGGATCGGCTGTTGGTGCCGCTCGCGGAGGAGGTCGAGGTGATCCATGACCTTCGAAAGCGGGGAGTCGTCGGTGAACGGTCGGTTGTCCATGTGGACCGCGACGATCTCTTGACCCTGGCGCAGAAGGTAGTGGATCGCGACGGGCGAATCGATGCCTCCGCTCATCAGCATCACGCCGCGCGCCATCGGGAAGTTCACCTCGACCCCGCTATTTAGGCGTGCGCCTGGGACGGCTGCGGCGGCGTGGAGGTAAATATCGAGCGGGAGTCGAAGGCGCGATGCCGGAGGAAGCCGCGCGCCCGATCGACCTTCACACCCGGGACGAGGGCTCCGGGGCGCCGGTCGTCCTCCTCCACGGGGCGGGAAGCGACCACACGGTCTGGAACACTGTCGTTCCCCTCCTCGCGAAGGAGTTCCGGGTCCTGGCCCCGGATCTGCGGGGACACGGCCGAAGCGCCTCACCGAAAGAATCCACGTTCTCGTTCGCCGAACTGACGGGGGACGTACTCCAACTCCTCGACACGAAGTCCATCGACTCCGCACACTGGGTGGGCTTGAGCGCGGGTGCGCTCCTGGCCCTTCGTCTTACGCTCGATGATGCGCCCCGGACGAGGAGCCTCACCATGATCTCGGGCGCCGCGTATGTGGACGCCCACACGCGAGCCGTCGCCGACCGATGGTCGGAGATCTACGCCAAAGAGGGCGGCGACGCCTTCGCGCTGCGTCTCCTGAAGGACCTCTACTACCCGGACTGGGTCGAGGCACACCTCGAAGTGGCCGATGCGCTCCGGGACGAGGTCACGCGCCGAGATTTCGGACCAGCGGTTAAGTGGGGTCGTGCGTTGGGCAAGTTCGACGAGAAGAACCGCATCGCGACGATTAGGGTTCCGACGCTGATCCTCCAGGCGATGGACGACCAGGTCGTGGACGCCTCCCACGGTCGGATCCTTCGTCAGTCGATCCTCCACGCTCGGATCCGCATCCTTGCCAACACGGGCCACCTTATCCCGGTGGAGCGTCCCAACGAGACGGCGGAGGCGATCGCGGAGCTGGTGCGCGCCGCGGAACTTCCCTCGCCGACCCAAAGCCCGGGGGCGGCGTGAGCCGTTCCGGGGGAGCTTATTTCCTTCGAAACCCTTCCCCGAAGCGATGTCGGTTCCTACTCCCGGCGACCTATCTACCCGCGTTCAGCAGCTCGAACGCGAGATTCGGGATCTCCGCCTTCGCCTCGCGGAAATCGAGCGGCGGCTCAATCCTCGCACCGAGCACCCCGAGGATAAGTCGACCATTCGCGAGAAGGTCGTCTACGATTGGCAGGCCTAGCCTTGGACGCTCCGCCCTCCCTCGGCGTGGGCACGGCGCCGCCCACCGTGGAGGGCCTCTTGGGACGGTTTCCCCAAGAAGCCCCGCCGGTCTTGATCGCCGGCGCCGCAGTGACCATCGTCCTCCGGGAAGGTGCCCGCGAGGTCGAGACCCTGCTCATCGAGCGGACCGTGAACCCGACCGACCTCGCGTCGGGTCAGGTCGCTTTCCCCGGGGGCCGCGTGGACGATGGGGACGGTTCTCTCCTCGCGACGGCGCTCCGCGAGCTCGAAGAGGAGGTCGGCGTGACGCGGGCCGACCTCGCGGGGGAGCCTCGGTTCGTAGGGACCGTACCGGCCCTGCGGTTCCATCTCACCGTGGGGGTATTCGCCGCCTCGCTGGGGGCCGACGGGAAACCGCCGACCCCCCGAAGCTCCGGTGAGGTCGCCCACGTGTTCTGGCTTCCCCGCTCGGCGCTCGCTACGACCCAGCACGTCCACCGGGAGACCGCCTACGGGCTCGCGGAAGTGAACGCCACCGCCTTTGAGGGCCACGTGCTCTGGGGGTTCACCCGGCGCGTGATCCGCGACTTCTTTGGCCTACCCGTCGAGGACGTCGTCGCCGGTCCCCTCTTCGCAAGCCAACCGCGGACGAACCCGATGCCGGAGGGCTAGCCTCTCGCTCGCCCTTCGATTCCGCTCGCCGGGGCCGCTTCCACGAAACGACCCCGGCGAGGGACGACGCGCTCCGGCATGCTTTAAATACCCGTTTAAATACTTCCCCGCGGGGATATCGTTGGTGAAGATTCGCATCGAGAACGTGGTCGCCTCGACGTCGCTCGGCGACGAGCTCGACCTCCAGTCGATCGCCCTGGGCCTCGACGGCGCCGAGTACGAACCCGAGCAGTTCCCCGGGCTCATCTATCGCTTGAAGCAGCCGAAGACCGCGATCCTTCTGTTCCGGTCGGGAAAGGTCGTCTGCACCGGAGCGAAGAGCATGCACGAGGTCGAGGAGTCGATCCGTACCGTGGCCGCTCAGATCAAGAAGGGCGGGCAGAAGATCAACATGCACCCCCGGATCGAGGTCCAGAACATCGTTGCGAGCTCCGACTTGGAGAGCGAGATCAACTTGAACGCCATCGCGGTGACCCTGGGCTTGGACCGCGTCGAGTACGAACCCGAGCAGTTCCCCGGCCTCGTCTGCCGCATCGACGACCCCAAGGTGGTCGTGCTCCTGTTTGGTAGCGGCAAGCTCGTCTGCACGGGCGCGCGTAAGCCGTCCGACGTCGAGGTCGCGGTCAAGAAGATCACGAAGGAGCTCCAGGGCGCGGGCCTTCTCCGCTAGCCCGAGGGCGGGGGCGCCCCAAGTGCCGCTCCCCCGCGGCCTTCCGATCGTCGACCACCACTGCCACCTATCGCCGTCCGGCGAAGGGGTCGAAGCGGCCCGCCGATTCCGTGCCGAGGGAGGAACCCACCTCTTCTTGGCCACCCAGAACTACGCCCGGACCGTGCCCCGGTCCCTCTCCGACTACGAGCGCCAGTTCGAGGTCACCGAGCAGCTCGCCCATCGGGTCCGAAACGAGACCGGAACG
>JASHWY010000222.1 GCA_030043835.1 Thermoplasmata archaeon | reverse complement strand
CATCACCGAGGGCCAGGTCTACATCAGCCGCGAGCTTCAGCGGAAGGGAGTCTACCCGCCGATCGACGTCCTGCCGAGCCTTTCCCGCCTCATGAACCTCGGGATCGGAAAAGGGCGGACGCGCGAGGACCACCGGGGCGTCTCCGACCAGCTGTTCGCGGCGTACGCGACGGGGAAGGACCAACGCGCGCTCTCGGCGATCGTCGGCGAGGAAGCGCTGAGCGCGATCGACCGGCTCTACCTGCGCGCGGCCGACCGATACGAGAAGGAGTTCGTGACCCAGCGACCCGACGAGGACCGGACGATCGACGACAGCCTCGCGATCGCGTGGGAGATCCTGTCCGACTTCCCGGACTCCGAGTTGAAGCGGATCCGGCCCGAGTTCATCGCGCAGCACCGGACCCACCCGCCGGTGGTCGGTGGGTAGGCCCCGCAGGGAGGACTTGTGCCGCTCGAGGATGTCCGGCCGACGCGCCTCGAGCTCATCCGGACGCGCCGCCGGATCGGGGTCGCGCGACGGGGCCTCAATCTTCTGAAGCTCAAACGTTCCGCCCTCATCGTCGAGTTCTTCGCGATCTCGCGCGAAGCCCTTCGGTTGCGCGGCGACCTTCAGGCCCGCATCGCGCGCGGCTACGAGTCGATCCGCATGGCCGAGATGATGGAGGGCCCGACTCGGCTCGAGAGCATCTCGATGCTCCTCCCGGACATCCTCCCGGTGAACGTCCGAACGAAGAACGTCATGGGCGTGCGGACCCCTCGCGTCGACCGCGGGACCTACCGCGCCGTCGCGGCTCCGGAGCTCCTCGATTTACCCACGTCCGTCGACGAGTCGATCCGTCACTTCCAGGGCATCTACTCGGTCGTGCTCGATATCGCCGAGAAGGAGAACGCGCTCCGACGCCTCTTACGAGAGATTGAAAAGACCAAGCGCCGGGCGAGCGCGATCGAGAACGTCCTCATCCCTCGCCTCCAAGCTACGGTGCGCTACATCCAGTTCCGGTTCGACGAGCTCGAGCGCGACTCCTTTAGCATGCTCAAGACGGTCAAGCGAAAGATGGAGCAGGAGGAGGCCAGTGCCTCAGCCGCGTGACGCGAGCGCGGCGGTCCGCCGCTTTGCTCGCATCCAGGCCGTGAGCCTCGCGATCAAGCTCGGGGCGCTCGCGATCCTCCTCGTTCTCGTCGCGAAGTACTGGAGAGTGTTCTGATGACGACCGCGGCCCCCCCGGCGCCCGAAACCCCCGGGTCGATCGAGGCGTTGAAGCGCGTTCGTGCCACCGAGGTCGAGTGGGACGAGAAGCTGCGGGTCGCGAAAGAGGCCAGCGAGGCCGCTCTCCGCCGGCTTCGCGAGGAGACCGACGCGACGGTGAAGAACGTGCAGGATGAGGTCGACGCGGAGCGCACCGCGAAGGTTCTCGCGTCCCGGTCGGACGCTGACCAAGGGGCGGCCGAGATCCTCGCCGAGGGAGCGCAGGCGGCCGACCAAGCGGCGCGGGGTGAGGGAAAACACCCTGCCGACCGACGCGACGAGATCCTCACCGCCGTGCTCGACGGTTTCTGGGGCGACTAGGGGAAGCGCCGATGGGAGTTCTGCGGCCGGTCAAGATGTCCAAGGTCGGCTTGATCGGCCTCAAGGGCGACCGCGAACGGATCCTCAGCCTCCTCCACGACCTTCGGATCGCGCAAATCGAGGTCCTCTCCCCCGAGGCGCTCGCCGAGCTCGTCCCCGAGCGCGGCACCGAGACCCAGCGGACCATCGGCGACGAGGCGTTGCGGTTCCGTGGGCTCAAGAACGCACTCCCGGCGGTTCCCGTCGGCCCGCCTCGGGGGTTCGCGTCGCTTGTCGACGTGCTGAGCGCCGCCCGGGAGGTCCCGATCGATGCCGAGGTCGGCCAACTCGAACGCGAGGACGACACGCTCACGACCGAGGAGGAGGCGATCGACGAGGAGGTCGCGCTCCTGGAGAAGCTCGCCTTCTACCCGGACCGGCTCGAGTACCTGCGGGCGAAGAGCTTCGTCTCGTTCTTTGGCGAAGACGACGCCGAGAGCCGGGCGGCGCTCGCCGCAGCGCTCCCGCCGGCGGCCGACGCGCAGTTCTTGACCGACCCCTCGGGCTCGGGGGGCTTCCTCGTCACCCTTCGCACCCAGAACGCCGACGTCCTCGCACGGGTCGCCCAGGGCCACGGGATCCGCCTCACGCCGATCCCCGAGCTCGCAGGCCCCCCGCACGAGGAGATCGAGCGGGCCCGAGGGCGCCGGACCGAGATCGTGAAGCGCCGGGTGGCGATCGCCGAGCGGCTCGGCGCGATCGCCCGGGACTGGTACGCGACGGTCGCGGCGATCGACGAGGCGCTCCAGGTCGAGAACCGGAAGATCGAGGTGCTCTCGAAGGTCGGCGCGGGTCTGACGACGTTCGCCCTCGAGGCGTGGGTGCCGACCCGCGACATTGCCCGGCTCGAGTCGATCCTTCGCGTCGCGACCGGGGGTCGGACCTACCTCTACGCGGTGCCGACCGACGAGGAGCCGCCGACGCTCATGGACAACCCGAAGGGGATCCGGCGGTTCGAATTCTTCATTCGGTTCTACTCGCTCCCTCAGGCCGACGAGTGGGACCCGACGTTCGTCTTCGCGATCGTCTTTCCGCTCTTCTTCGGCTTCATGCTCGGCGACTGGGGCTACGGCCTCACGATCCTCCTGATCTGTCTCTGGATGATCGGGGGCTTCCCCGGCGCGCAGCATCTCCCCCGGGTCGGCCGGAACTTCGTGAAGCGAATCATGGGTCCCAAGGGAATGCAGCAGCTCGCCTACGCGCTCCTCCCGGGCTGCCTTCTCGCAATCGGCCTAGGGCTCTTCTGGGACGAGTTCTTTGGTTTCCACCTCTTCCACGCGCTGTTCGGGTACTCGGCCCTCATCGATCCGGCGTCGGCGAAGGGCGTTCCCGTGCTCCTCCTCTTCGCGGGGTACGTCGGCCTCGGGATGGTGGTCATGGGCTTCCTCTTCGGCGCCCTCAAGGAGTACTTCCACCACCACCCCCGAGGGGTCGTCGGGAAGACGGGCGGCATCCTGTTCGCGTTCGGGATCGCGTTCCTCGGGCTCGCGGTCATCCGCCGGCAGGACTCGCTCGCCCACAACGTCCTCTTTGACGGCTACTTGGGGCTCATCGTGGTCGGCCTCTCCCTCCTCCTGGGCGGCGAGGGGCTCCAGAACGGTATGATGGGGCTCATCGAGGTCGTGAGCCACATCCTATCGTATACTCGGCTCGTCGGGATCCTCCTCGCGAGCGTGATCCTGGCGCTCGTGATCAACTCGATCTCGAGCGGCCTCATCGTCGGCGGGACGATCGTTGGGATCGTCGCGGGTCTCGTGATCCTCTTGGTCGGCCAGTCGTTCAACGTGATCATCGGGGTCTTCGAGCCGGGGATCCAGGGAGCGCGACTCATCTTCGTCGAGTACTTTTCGAAGTTCTACACGGGCAACGGTAAGCCGTTCCGCCCGTTCGGGGCCGCGCGGACCCACACCGAGTCGACGATCACCCCGGACGGCCTCGCCCCGGGCCCGCTCGTCCAAGCGCCCCCGGCGTAGCGGTCCGTTAGAGACGCGGACAGATCAAGAGCGGTGCGAGCCGCTCCGTCGCGACCCCGTACGCCTTTCCGAAGGCGATCCGACGTAGGTCGGCCCGCTCGAGCTCGTTGAGCAGCAGGTAGGCGAAGATGACCGCGAGGGAAAGCGGGTAGGTGCGCATCCGCTTCAATTCGGCGACCGCTCGCTCGCGGGTCAAGGCGACCTCGTAGCCGGCCAGGCTCTCGGTCGCGCGGTACTCGTCGTTCCCCTCGGCGATCGACGGGAAGCGGTCGGCGAGCCGCTCGGCGAGCTCGGGAACGCCCCGAGCGCCCAGAAGGTCGGGGGCCTCGCTCACCGAGAGTCGTCCTCCCTCGAACCACCGCTCGACCACGTCGTCGACGGGAAGTTCGGCGGCCTTCCCTTTGAGGAGGAAAACGATGTTGCGGGCGTCGATCTCGCTCGCGACGAACTGGCGGACGACCCACTCGTCGCCCTGGAAGAACTTCGCGGCCTCGAGGACCGAACGGTAGTACTCCCGGTCGAGCGCGTGGACGACGGGGAAGATGTCGTGAGTGCGCTCGAACGCCTCGAGGAGCGGGAGGATCGTCCCGCCGTAACCGTGCTTCACGAGGGCCTGGACCGTCGCCTCGAGCGTCGGCTGGCTCAGAAGGATCCGAAAATCGTCGAGGGTCATCACCCCGGCGTAGAGGCCGGCCGGAATCTCGCGGCTCGAGATCAGGTGCTCGTCGGTCTCGGTCACGGGACGACCCTGCGCCTTCGAGCTCAGGATGAGCTCGATGTTCTGGCGGTCCCAGCGGGTGAGATACGCCCCGACGACGGCCCGCCCCGCGAACGGCGTCGCCTCGTAGGCATGGCGGTTGCGGCGCACGAAGGTGCGATTGAGCGCGATCTCGACGAGCGAGATCCCCTGGTAGGCGGCCCGGGCCTGCTGGACGTCGGAGCCGTACGGGGTCAACTCGAGCTGCTTGGCGATCTCCCCGGGGTCCTTCGCCGCGAGCAGCTGGTCGAACGTCGCCTTCGGGAGGAACGCGTTGAATTCGGGCTTCAGGCGGCCGAGAGCGCTCGCGTAGGCGGACGCGGCCATCGACCCACCCTCCTAGGCGAGAAGCTCGCGGACCTTGTCCTCGCGGAGCCTAAGGAGCTCGTCGAACGTGAGGTTGAGCCGTCGGGTCCCGTCGGTCGTCTCCGCGACGAGCCCGCCGATCACAGGGATCGGTGTGGGGTCGAACAGCTTTCCTGCGACCTTGGCGAGCCTCGACGCGTCCTCCGCGCGGCCCGAGATTCGGATCGCCTTACCGAGTTCGTTGGTCGCGGTCGAGGTCATCCGCTTGAGAACGTTCACGTAGTCGGGACTCTCGGTGAACTCGGCGAGCAGCGCTCGGGTCTCGCGGAGCGCCTCCTCGAGGCGGTGCTCCCGGGCCTCGTAGAGGAGCTTACGGGCTTTGAGCTTCGCGGCAGCGATCCGCTGCGCCCGCTCGCGAGCGGCCTCGAGGCCGGCGGCCCGGGCCGACTGTTCGCGGATCTCTCGAATCCTCTGGTCGCGGCCGGCAGCGATCCGTTGGGCCTCCTTTTCCTGGGCGTCGATCGTCGCCTTGATCTCGGCCTCGGCGCGGGCGCGGATCTCCCCGATGAGGGTCTCGAGGCTCATGGCGCCCGACCGGCCTAGATGACGTTCAGCAGAAGGATGATCCCCAGCACGAACCCGATGATCCAGAGCGTTTCGGGAATGACGAAGAAGAAGAGGACCTGGCCGAACTTCTCCGGTTTCTCGGCGATGATCCCCATGCCGGCGGCTCCGATGCCGGACTGGGCCATCCCCGTTCCGATGAGACCTCCCGCAATCGCGATCCCCGCGCCAACCGCTTCTGCGGCGGCGACCTCAGCAACCACCATCGGTGGACCCGGGCGGCCGAACAAGGTCGGCTATTTAAACCGAGCCACCGAAGGCCAGCGACCCCGGGGAGGGGGGGCTCCGGACGGCTACTCGCTGGCCGCCGACGCGCCCTCGTCGCCTTCGTCCGTCTCCGTTGGACCGCCCGTGTCTCCCGTGCGACGGACGAGCGCGATCGACCCGACCCACGCAAGTGCTCCCAGAAGGTAGGCGGACGTACATACCAAGCAGAGGGCGCCGATGAGGACGAGCTCGACGTAGAGAAGATAGAGCGAGAGACCGACCCCCGCGGTCGTGAGCCCGAGAAGGGCGTACGTCCACCCCCGGACTTCGGAGCGCGCCTCGCCGATAGCCGCGACGACAAGGATTACGACGAACCCGCCGATCCCCCACGCGTAGTCGGGGATCCCGAGCGTCGTGGTCTTTCCGCTCTGGTCTACGAGGGCGCACGAGAAGAACGAGCTCACCGTGCAGATGTTACGGAGCGACGCGTCGAAGAACTCCGCGGTCGCGAAGATGGAGACGATGACGCCGAGCCCCCCGGCGAGGTAGATGAGCGATCGGAGGGTGCGGGTCCGCATCGGGAGCGCCTAGGGAAGTTGGGTTAAGTCGCTGTTGACGAGGGCCGTCATCACGGTGGTCCACTGGTACTTCGCCGGGTTGCTAAGGCCGGGGTTGGCGCTCAGCAAGGCGGCGACCGTCGAGTAGCCGTTACTCTTGAGGATATACGCACAGATCCATCCCGCCTGGCCTTGGACGACCGACCACGGCGTCGAGGACTCCTGAAGGACGTCGGTCGCGACGGTCATGGCGCCGCCGTTTTGGTCGTCGGCCCACGTGGAGAGGTCGGGCGGCGAGATCAACGAACTCGTGTGTACGTACTGACCGTTGA
>JASHWY010000221.1 GCA_030043835.1 Thermoplasmata archaeon | reverse complement strand
TCTCCTCCACGAGGTCGTCGCGCCGACCGAACTCGGCCGCCGAGCGTGGGAGCGGGCGAGCGAGCTTGCGGCGGGTCCCACGTTCGCCTACGGGTGGGTGAAGCGCCTCCTGGTCTCGGCCTTTAGCGAAAGTCTCGACACCCAGATGATGCTCGAGCGGAGGGGCGCCGTCGAGGCCGCGGAGGGCGCGGAGCTGCCCGAAGGAATTCGGGCGTTTCTCGAAAAACGGCGCCCCCGGTTCTCCCCTCCGTAACGAGCATCGCTCTCTCCGACTTTTCTCCAACGGTGAACGCGGCGACGAGCCCCTCCGGGTTCGCCCGAGCATCGTTCCAAAGGTAGCGCCACCGATCGCGGGCGATGCCGACCGGGATCGGGGGGGAGATCGGTCGTCCCGCGGCTTCTTCCGTCACCAGCCCTTGGACTCCATCTTATAGGGAGCCGCGGCCCGCTCGGCCCGGACGGGATTCCATTGGAGAACGAAGGTCCCCCGACCGTGAGGGAGCCTCCCAGCCTCCCGGGCCCGACGCCTCGCCTACCGACGATCGTGCTCTGGCTCGTTCCCTTTGCCCTCGTCCTGCTCTACGTGCTGCTCGTCGATCAGTTCTTCCGTGACGAGGCTCGCTGGACCGCCGATCTCCTGCCTCGTATCCTGCTGCTGCTCCTTCTGGTCAGCGCTTTGTTCTCGGTCCTCTGGTTCGCGACGGCCTACGCAACCTCGCTCCTACTCGGCGAGTTCGTACCGCTCGGGATTCTCCTGCTCCTTGCGAAGATCCCGAGCCTCAATCGTCACGTGATCGTTACGCCACCGTCTCGCCCCGACACCACGCACGAGGTGTGGGGGCGGTTCGGCGTCCTGCTGCTGGTCACCTTAGGATTCGAACTGATCTTCATTGTCCTCCTCGTCCATCAGGGCGACCTCGCGCCCAACTTGGCCGTCGCCCACCCGATCCGGATCTTCGTGGACGAACTCGTGGCCGGGGTTCTTCTCGCGCTGGTGATCGCTCCGGCGGCGCCGTTCTTGGCGAGCCGCTTCCAGACTCGAATCACGGACTCTCTCCCGTTCCCGCTTCTCTGGCTCGCCCTCCTCCTCCTGGTGGTAGGAGGAGTGGGCATCCTCGAGTTCGAGGTACTTCCGGGGGTGGTGTTCAGCCCCGGGCTCTTCCTCGTCTCGATTCTGCTCTACGCTCCCGCCGCGTGGTTCGTGTGCCTCGCCTTCTCTAGGACCGAGGCTCAGGTGCAGGAAGCGTTCCTGCGCCGTGCATGGGCGGCCCGGTCCGCCCAGTTCCATTTCGGCCGGCTACGGGTCACGGACGAGCCCGAGGGCACGGTCCGCGAGGTCTAGCGTTCGGCCGGCTCATCCTTCAAGCTGAGGACCGGCAGGGCGAGGGGCTGCCTCCGATCCCTCGTTCCGCCCTGTGACGCTGGCCCCACGGATCCCGGGACCGGGCCGGCGTGAGTCGATGGTTCGCTGTGCGGCGATCGTTAGCCCGGTCGCCCCGCGCTGCCGGGCTTACGACCCCTTGGGACGAGTCCACGGGCGGGCGATCATCGTTTCGAGACGGCCCTTGACCGCCGGCCACTCGCTCGCGAGGACGCTGTAGATCACCGAGGAGCGGAAGTACCCACCGGGGAGGAGGACTTTCTCCCGGAGGACGCCTTCCCGGACCGCGCCGACCCGCTCGATCGCCCTCTGGGAACGGACGTTCCTCAGATCCGTCTGCAGCTGGACCCGGCGCACGCTCTCGCTCTCGAAGGCGTGGCGGAAGAGGAGATACTTCGACTCGGTGTTGACCGCCGTCCGCCAATACGTGGAGTCGAGCCACGTTCCGCCCACTTCGACGCCCAGGTTCTTCCGGTCGATGTTGAGGTAACGGGTCATGCCGATCGCAGGGCCCTCGGGAAGGAGTCGCGTCGTGAACGCGAGGACCTCGCCGGCCTTCTGGAGTCCGAGCAGCAGCTCGATGAGCGCGTCGAGCTCGGCCAGGGTCGTTCCCGGCGGGTTCCTTAGATACCGGCTGACCTCGGGATCCCGGGCGGCATACCGCAGTTCGTCCCGGTGCGATCGCTCGAGCGGGACGAGCTCGATGAATCGGCCGTACAGGGTGATGGGCGACCGGAACCCGTCCGCGGACATCGGCTCGGCGGAACTTCACCGGAGGATAACCCCTCGGTGCGGTCCCGTTCGCGGACGGAAAATCGCGCTCGCTCTTCGGAGAGTCCGCCACCGCCGGTGGAGTTTAAATAACGTCACGGGGTCTTACCGAGTGCCTACTGCCGAGCGCTAGGAGGAGCCGATGCAAGCTGGGGTCACCACGTTCCTCGTCTTCGTCGTGATCGCCGCGATCTTCGGGATCGGCTCGCTGATCGCGAACCGTTCGCTCGGCGCGAAGCGCCGCCAGTCCTACCTCCAGTTGACCACCTACGAGTGTGGCGAGGAAGCCGAGGGAGAGGCCCAGATCGACTTCCCGACCCAGCACTACACGTTCGCGATCGTCTTCGTCGCCGTCGACGTCCTCGGATTCATCCTGGCCCTCTGGGGCCTCACGTTCCGAGGGTCGAACTCGGGTTGGTACCCCGTCTTCATCGCCGTCGCCTTCACGGCCCTCGCGATCACAGGGATCTACTACGCGCTGAGCGGGGAGAAGAAGTGGGTCATATGACGACACCCGCCGCGGAGGTCACTCCTCCCAAATCGTCCCCCGACGGCGCGTTCCGACTCGAGGCCGAGCTACCCATGGTCACCGAGCCGGCGGTGCCGTTTCTCGAGATCGAGGCTCTTCGCGCGAAGGAGTTCATCCCGGCAGCCAAGGAGGCTCTGGGCGCGCTCATCGCGGAGCAGGGGCAGGCGAGGGTGATACGCCCGGTCTTCAACTGGGCGGGGCGCAACTCGCTCTTCCCGCTCCACTGGGGCCTCGCGTGCTGCGCGATCGAGTTCGCGGCCGCGTTCGGCGCTCGCTGGGACGCGGAACGGTTCGGGGTCGTGCCCCGTTCCTCTCCCCGCCAGTGCGACCTCATGATCGTCAACGGCACCGTCACCTGGAAGGTCGCCCACAAGCTGATCACGCTCTACGAGCAGATGCCCGAGCCGAAGTGGGTGATCGCGATGGGAAACTGTGCGACGGGAGGCGGGCCGTTTCGGACGGCGTACTCGGTCGTGCCCGGCGTCGACAAGCTCGTCCCCGTCGACGTCTACATCGCGGGCTGCCCGCCCCGGCCCGAGGCGATGCTCGACGGGATCCTGAAGCTCGAGGAGCTGATCCGGGAGCGCAAGGAATAGGCGGCAGCGCCGCAGGTCCGGGGAGGAGCGAGCCGATGCAGCCGGACGACCTCTCCCGACACCTCGCACCGATCCTTGGCGACCGGTTGATCGCGGTCGAGCCGTTCCCTGAGACCGCGGGGAGAGTTCGATTCCGGCGCGAGGGCGCCCTCGACCTCTTCCGCGCGATGCGGGACGATCTCGGCTTCCGCCACTTCTCGACGGTAGCCGGGATCGACTGGGTCGACCATCGCGAGGCCGTCTACGTCCTCTGGTCGGACGACGCGAAGCAGTACGTGCTGCTCTCCGTGGACCTCCCCGCGGGCGACCCTCGCATCGAGTCGGCGAGCGGCATCTGGCCGAGCGCGAACTGGCACGAACGCGAGGCGTGGGAGATGGTCGACTTAAACTTCGACCACCACCCGGACTTACGGCACCTTCTGATGCCGGACGGTTACACGTTCCACCCGCTGCTCCGATCGTTCAAGCTTCACGAACCCGAGGAGCTCGAGGTGAAGGCGCGCCATGTCTGAGATGTGGATCAACATGGGGCCCCAGCACCCCATGACGCACGGCCTCTGGAACCTCCGCGTGAAGCTGGACGGGGAGATTGTCGTCGACGTCGACCCCGAGATCGGCTACCTCCACCGGGGGATCGAGAAGATCAGCGAGGACCGGCACTACAACGAGGTGATCACGCTCATGGACCGGTGCTGCTACGTCGCCGGATTCTCCTGGGAGCACCTCTATATCCTCGCGGCCGAGGAGGCGCTCCACCTTGCCCCGCCCGAGCGGGCGGAGTACCTTCGGGTCCTATGCGACGAGTTCCAGCGGATCGGCTCGCACCTCATGTGGTACGCCGCGTTCGTGCAGGATATCGGCCTCATGAGCCCGTTCCTCTACGGCATGCGCGACCGCGACCTCGTCCTCGACCTCTACCAGAGCTATACCGGGGCGCGCATGACCTACGAGTACATGCGCGTGGGCGGGGTCCGGAACGACCTCCCGCCCGGCTTCAGCGCCGAGGCCCGCCAAGTCCTCGACTGGCTCTCCCGACGGTTCGACGAGTACGATCAGCTCACGCTGGGGTCGGACATTTTTCGGAAGCGGTGCGATAACCTCGGCATCCTGAAGGCGAACGATTGTGTCGCGCACGGCGTCACCGGTCCCATGCTCCGGTCGGCGGGCGTGAAGCGGGACTTGCGGAAGGATCGGCCCTACTCGGCCTACGATCGGGTCGAGTTCGACGTCGCCGTCGCGGACGGGGCCGACGTCACCGCGCGCTACCTCGTCCGGCTGGAGGAGATGCGCCAGGCCGTGCGCATCCTTCGTCAGGTCCTCGACTGGCTCGACAAGAACCCCGGTCCGGTGATGGCGGAAGAGCTCCCCCGCTGGCTCGGGGCTCCGTACGCCCCGATCGGCCGGGAGGGCTACCTCCTGAAGCGGAACTTCCCCAAGGGGGTCGGGTTCTCCGCAGTCGAGGAGCCGCACGGGGAGGCGGTCGCCTACGTCGTGAACGAGGGCGGCGAGCACCCGTACCGCGTCAAGTTCCGGTCCCCCGTCTTCTCGAACATCAGCGCCGCGCGGAAGTACCTCATTGGCTACCACGTCGCCGACATCCCG
Organism: Thermoplasmata archaeon; assembly: GCA_030043835.1. Classification (GTDB taxonomy): domain Archaea; phylum Thermoplasmatota; class Thermoplasmata; order Lutacidiplasmatales; family UBA184; genus Lutacidiplasma. The sequence goes on along the minus strand of JASHWY010000221.1, from coordinate 13,278 downwards.
CCGATCATGGGGAGCGTCGACATCTGCATCGGCGAGGTGGACCGCTAGGAGGGGTAGTCGGTGTCGGGCGCCACGCTCTTCTCGGTCTCCTTCGACATCGGGAGCGCGATCCTCCGGGGGATCGCCTCGGTCTTCCCGATGCCCGAGTCCGGCTGGATCACGAACCCGGACGTAATCCTTGGGCTCTCGGCGGTGATCTTTGCCGCCATCCTGCTCGCGGCGAGCATGCTCAACACGATCCTCCTCATCTGGTGGGAGCGCAAGCTCTTGGGCCGCATCATGGACCGGCGGGGAGCGATGCACGTTGGCTACGCAGGGCTCCTCCAGAACTTCGCGGACGGTCTCAAGCTGTTTCGGAAGAACACCGTCCAGCCGCGGGAGGCCGACTCGCTAGGGTTCTACTCGGGGCCGGTCACCTACATGGTGACGTCCCTCATCATCTTCGGCATTCTCCCCATCTCCTCCGGTTGGAACGGAGGAGCCCTCCCGCTCACGCTCCTGCTCGCCCTCGCGATCTTCTCGTTCGCGCCGCTCTTCATCTTCGTGAGCGCCTGGTCGAGCAACAACAAGTACTCGCTCATGGGCGGGATGCGCTCGGCGGCGCAGATGATCGCCTACGAGGTGCCGATTCTCCTCGCGGTCGTTGCCGTCGTGATCGTCTCGGGAAGCTTCGACCTAACGACGATCGTCTACGAGCAGCAGAACTACTGGTTCTGGGGGCCGCTCTTCGTCGCCCTCATCGTCTTCGTCGCCGGGATGCTCGCCGAGATGGAACGGATCCCGTTCGACCTCCCCGAGGCGGAGGCCGAGCTCGTCGAAGGGTGGAACACCGAGTACGGCGGAATGCTCTTCGCCTTCTTCATGCTCGCCGACTACCTTCGAGCGCTGATCGGTAGCATCCTGGTCGTCCTCCTCTTCCTCGGAGGCTGGACGCTCCCGACCTGGGTCCCGAGCGGCCTCACCACGTTCCCGCTCGCCGGGATCTTTTGGTTCATGGTGAAGACGTACGCCGTCTTTGGTCTCTTTGTCTGGATCCGGGCGTCGCTCCCGCGGGTTAGGACCGATCAGCTTCTCAGGGTCGGGTGGAACCGGATGATCCCGCTGAGCCTCCTCGCCGTGTTCCTCGCGGCGGTGCTCGTCACGGTGAAGTGCTTACCGGTCTTCGGGTGCGTCCCGTCGGCGGGAGGGATGTAGAGGATTCCGATGGCGCAAGAGCTGACCGCGACCGAGAAGCCGAACGAGAACCCGATCCTCTGGGTCACCCGACCGATGGCGACGGCCGCCCGACAGTTCGCCAAAAGCCTCTTCCGGCCGTCGACGATCGTCTACCCGTACGAGCGGCTTGAGGACCCGAAGTTCCGCGGCCGGCTCAAGGTCGCCTCAGGAAAACCGTTCGGCGTCGGTCAGGTCTGGGACAACTACCGCGGCGTCCACGCCCTCAACATCGCGACGTGCATCAGCTGCAACCTCTGCGCGTTCTCGTGCCCGGACCTCTGCATCGACATGGTCACCGTGCCCGGCGGCGACCCGAAGCACCCCAAGAAGTGCCCGCAGATCGACTACGGCAAGTGCAGCTACTGCGGGTTCTGCTCCGACGCCTGCCCGGAGGGGTGCCTTACCATGACGACCCGCTACGAGCTCTCGACGACGAAGCGCTCGGAGATGATCTACTCGCCCCAGAAGCTCCTCGAGGTGTTCCAGCACAAGCTTCCGATGAACCCGATCCGCCTCGCTCGGCCGGCCAACGAGGACGCGATCCTGCTCGAGCCACTGCTCTGCATCGGCTGCAACGCCTGCGCCCGCGACTGCCCCACGCAGTGCATCACGATGCTCGACATCCCGAAGCCCGAGGCGAAGCCCGGCGAGAAGCTGCCGAAGCGGATCTGGAAGGAGCCGGTCGTGAACGATTCGGACTGCGTGCGGTGCGGGACGTGCATCAGCGTCTGTCCGAAGGAGTGCCTGTTCTGGGGGACTAGGCGGTGAGCCTCGAGGAGATCGCGTTCCTCTTCCTCGCGGCCGTCGCCCTCGTAACCGCGGTCGCCGCGCTCTTGGTCCGCGAGCTCGTCCACACAATCCTGTGGATCGCGATCTTCTTCGTCGACCTCTCCGCGATCTATTTCTTGCTGAACGCCCCGTTCCTGGGGGTCATCCAGCTCGGGGTCTACGCGGGAGCGGTCACCGTGCTCCTCCTCTTCGGGGTGATGGTGACGCGGAAGCGGATTTTCGCCCGGGAGGCCGCCACCGGGATCGGGCCGATCCCGCTCGCCCTCGCCCTCGTGACGTTCATCTTCGTCGTTTCGGCGGTGGCGGAGCTCGGTCAGACGGAGCGGCCGATCCGGTCGTACGACCCCTCGTACCTCTCCGTGAACCTCTTCCAGACGAACGGGCCGTGGCTCCTCCTCCTGGGGCTCATCATGCTCGCGTCGGTGTCGGGCGCGATCTATCTCGTTCGGGAGGGACGCGAGTGACGACGCTCATCCTCTCCGGCTTCCTCGCCCTCTCCGCGGGCCTCCTCGCGATCTCGATCTTCGGGATCCTCACGCGGCGGAATTTCATCCTGCTCTTGATCGCGATCGAGATCGGCATGAACGCGGCGATCCTGAACTTCGTCTATTTCGCGGCCTTCTCCGGGGCGACGACCGGTCTGGACGGCCAGGCGATCGCGGTGGTCTTGATCGGGTTCGCGGCGACGGAGATCGCGGTCGGGCTCGCGATCGTGCTCGCCCTCAACCGGCTCAAGGGATCGATCAACGTCGCTCAGGCGATCGAGCTCAAGCTTTAGGAGGGGACGATCACGGTCTCGCTCGATGGTCTGTTCGCGTGGGCGTTCTTAGTTCCGCTCTTTTCCGTCGCCGCGTTCGTGATCATCGGGGTTACCGGCACCCGCCTTCGCCGCTTCGAGTACGGTGGGTGGATCGCGGTCGCGCTCTCGGGCGCCGCGATGGTCGTCGGGGTTTTAATCGCGTTCGGCGAGGCGATGAGCCCCGGGAACTACACGAACGTTCAGATCACGTGGTTCCACGTGGCGGGCGCCCCGGGAACGTTCCCGAACGGCTTCACGCTCGTCATGGGAACGCTCGTCGACCCGATCTCCTCGCTGATGCTCGTCGTCGTGACGGTGGTCGGGTTCGTCGTCATGCTGTACTCGATCGGGTACATGCATCACGACAAGGGCCTCCCCCGCTACTACGCCGAGCTCTCGCTCTTCCTCGCCGCGATGAACGGCCTCGTGATCTCGAACAACCTCATTGAGTTCTTCCTCTTCTGGGAACTGGTCGGGCTCTGCTCGTACTTCCTCATCGGGTTCTATTACGAGAAGCCGAGCGCCGCGAGCGCCGCGAAGGAGGCGTTCCTCGTGACCCGGATCGGGGACATCATGTTCCTGCTCGGCATTTTCCTCTACTTCTCCCACTACGCGACCGCCGGCCCGAACGGCGGGTGGGCCGCGAACGGATTCGTCTTCGTGCACGGCACGACGCCGTTCCTCGCCCCGTCGATCCGTGGGAGCTCGACCCTGATCACGGTCGCGGGGATCATGATCTTGGGGGGCGCCGCGGGAAAGAGCGCCCAGTTCCCGCTCCACGTCTGGCTCCCGGACGCGATGGAGGGTCCGACCACGGTCTCGGCGCTCATCCACGCGGCGACGATGGTCGCGGCCGGCGTCTACCTCCTCGCGGTCGCGAGCCTCTTCCTAGGATTCACGTCCTTCGACTCGCTCGTGATCGTCGCGATCGGAGGGTTCACGGCGTTCTTCGCCGCGACGATGGCGGTCGTGCACCCGGACATCAAGCGGGTGATTGCCTACTCGACGATCAGCCAGCTCGGCTACATGGTCCTCGCGATCGGGGCGGGGTTCGCGATGGTCGGGCTCTACCACCTCTTCACGCACGCGTTCTTCAAAGCGCTCCTCTTCCTCGCCGCGGGCTCGGTCATCCACGCCCTCGGAACGCAGGACCTGTTCAAGATGGGCGGGCTCAAGAAGCCCATGAAGTTGACCGCCGCCGCGTTCGCGATCGGCGGGCTCGCCCTCGCCGGGATCCCGCCGTTCGCGGGATTCTGGAGCAAGGACGACGTGCTGTCGTCGGTCTATTCTCAGCTCGGGGCCCATCCCGCGTACTGGCCGTTCTTTGTGATGGCGTTCGCCGCGGTCTTCCTCACGGCCTACTACATCTTTCGGGCCTGGTTCCTCGCCTTTTCGGGGGACCGCATTCGGGATCCCACGCTGCCGGCGGCCCATGAGGGTCCCTGGGTGATGCAGGTGCCGCTCGTGATCCTCTCCGCGTTCGCGGTCGGCGCCGGTCTCTTCGTGTTCCTCCCCGGCTTCCAGGGCCTTCTGCTCGGAGGAGCCGGTGTCGCCGGCATTCCGCCCGCCTACGGAACGGCCGACGTTTTCCTTTCGGCGGTGAGCGTCCTCCTCGCGGCGGGTGGGATCGGGCTCGCCGCGCTCCTCTGGGGCAACGGCCGGGTGTTCTCGCTCGCGGATTCGAGCGTCGCGCAGCCCCTCCGGCGGCTCCTCCTCCACCGGTACTACTTCAAGGTCGGGTACGACTGGATCGGGGCAAAGGGTGTCTACACGGTCTCTCGGGCGGCGGACTTCTTCGACCGTTACGTGATCGATGGAACGGTTCACGGCCTCGAGCGGATGTTCGGGGCGATGTCCGACCGACTGCGTCGGATGCAGTCCGGATTGGTCTCCGACTACGCAGCCTACATCGTCGCCGGACTCCTTGGCCTCTTTGCGATCCTGCTCGTCGTGGCTCCGTTCTTGATCGCCCGATTCGGAGGGTCGTAGATGCTCCCGCTCCTCTCGATCGTCCTCGCGACCCTCCTCGCCGGGACCGCTGCGACGTTCTTCGCCGGAACCCGGGCCCGCTGGGTCGCGCTCGCGACCTCGTCCGTCTTTGCGGTGGAGGTGGCCTTCCTCTTCCTATCGTTCTCCGGGTGGCCGGGGTACAGTAGCGCGCTCGTCCCCGGTTTCTCGGAGAGTGAGTCGTACGCCTGGATCCACATTTCGTGGATGCACGTCAACTTCACCGTCGGGGTCGACGGGATCTCGCTCGTCCTGATCCTCTTGACCGCGATCCTCCAGATCGCGACCGTCGTCTACTCGTGGAACGAGACGAAGCGACCGGCCGGCTACTTCGGCCTCGTGATGCTCACGTGCCTGGGGTGCTTCGGCGTCTTCGTCGCGCTCGACATCCTCTTCTTCTTCCTCTTCTGGGAGGCCGTCCTTGTCCCGATGTTCTTCCTCATCGGGTACTGGGGCGGGCCGAACCGTCGGTATGCCGCGCTCAAATTCTTCGTCTACACCCACGTCGCCTCGATCGTCATGCTGGTGGGGTTGCTCGCGCTCGTCTTCTACTCGGGCGCGAGCTCGTTCGATTACTCGGCCGTCTACGCCGCCGGCCATGGCCTCTCGACGGTCGTCCAAGCGTTCCTCTTCCTCGCCCTCTTCTTCGGTTTCGGCGTCAAGTTCCCGATCGTTCCGTTCCACACCTGGCTCCCCGACGCGCACGTCGAGGCCCCGACCGGAGGCTCCGTCCTGCTCGCGGGCCTCCTCCTCAAGCTCGGAGGCTACGGTCTCATCCGGTGGGCCGTCTTCGTGCTGCCCGCGGGGTTCCACGTCGACCTACCCGTCGTGTTCTTCGTGGCGTTCCTCTCGATCGTCTGGGGCTCGGTCGTCTCGCTCGCGCAGAGGGACTTGAAGCGACTGGTCGCGTTCTCTTCGATCAACCACATGGGAATCGTGCTCCTTGCTATCGCCGTGGGTTCCTCGATCGGTCTCGTCGCCGCCGTGCTCCTCATGTTCGCCCACGGGATCGTGAGCGCGCTCCTCTTCATGGTCTCGGGGAGCGCCCACCACGCCTTCGGAACGAGGGACATTTCGGCGGTGGGGGGCGCGACGCCGACCACCCCCGCGCTCTCCACCTTCGCGATGGCCGGGTCGCTCGCGTCGCTCGGCCTCCCGGCCCTCATCGGCTTCCCCGCGGAGTTTAGCGCCCTCCTCGCAACGTGGGATCGGCTCGGCTACTGGGTGTTCATTCCGTTAGGGATCCTCGTCGTCACCGCAGCGTTCTACCTCTGGATGATGCAGCGGATGTTCTTCGGTCCGCCCCGGGGGATCCCGTCGGAAGCGCACGACGTCCCGTGGTTCGAGGGAGCCGGGATGGGGATCCTCGTCGTGTTCACGGTCCTCTTCGGCGTGCTCCCCAGCCTGCTCGTGAACGTGATCGTCGCGTCGCCGATCAAAGGGTTCCCGGGGACGTGAACCGGTGATCGACACCTCGTTCGTCGGACCGTTCCTCCCCGAGATCGTCCTCCTCGCCGCCACGCTCTTGGTCTTCCTCCTCGATGTGCTGGGGGTCCGGCGCCTCGAGATTGCCGGAGCGATCGGGGTGGTCGGCGTCGGCGTCGCGTTCTTCCTCGTCGCCGCCGACCTAGGATTCTCCCCGATCGCGGGGTTCGCGACGATCCCTTCGGGGCAGATCAACGTCGGGGGGCCCACCGGCCTCTACGCCTTCACCTCGCTCGGCCTCGTGTTCCAGCTCATCTTCTTGACCGCGGCGTTCCTGGTCGGCCTCGCCTCGCTGAGCCGCCCCACGGGCGAACGGGGCGCGTCGATCTTCTACGGCCTCCTCACCCTCGCGACGCTCGGGATGCTCTTGGTCGCCATCGCGGCCGACCTCATCTTCCTCCTCCTCGCGATCGAGCTCACCTCGATCTCCACGTACCTCCTCGTCGCCTACACTCGCAAAGACGGCCGGTCGCTCGAGGCCGCGATGAAGTTCTACATCGTCGGAGCGCTCTCAACGACCCTCTCCTTCTTCGGCGCGTCGCTCCTGTTCGGGGCCTACGGAACGACGAACCTGAGGGCGATCGCCGGCATGGGCTCGGCGGGGGTGCCGACCCTGGTCCTCCTCGGGTACGGCTTTCTCATCGCGGGCCTCGCGTTCAAGGTGACGCTCGTCCCGTTCCACGCCTGGGCGGTCGACGTCTACGACGGCGCTCCGACCGACGTGAGCGCGTTCTTGGCCGGCGGCACGAAGAAGATCGGGCTCTTCGCATTCTTCCTCGTCTTCCTGGGCCCGATCCTCGCCGTGAAGGCGAGCGGCGCCTCCACGCTCCCGTTCGGGACCGGGCCGTTTAACGTCGGGCCGGTCCTTCAGATCGCCCTCGCGGCCGCCGCGGTCCTCACGATGACCGTGGGGAACGTCCTCGCCCTCCTCCAGAAGGAGATGAAACGGATGCTCGCCTACTCGTCGATCAGCCAGGCCGGCTACATGCTGATCGGGGTCACCGTCGGCACGGCCCCGGCAATCGCTGGGGCGACCCTTCAGATCTTCGCTCACGTTCTCATGAAGGGGGGCGCCTTCCTCGTGGTGGCGGCGGTCGCCGGAGTGGGGGTCGGGCCGCTCATCACGGACTGGAGGGGCCTCGGCACGCGTCGCCCCCTGCTCGGCGTCGCGTTCGGCCTCATGCTCCTCTCGCTCGCTGGTGTCCCCCTTACGATCGGGTTCGTCTCGAAGTTCGTGCTGTTTAGCTCGGCCGTCGAAGCCCAGGGCTGGTTCGTCTGGCTCGCGGTCGCGGGCCTTCTCAACAGTGCGCTCTCTGTTTTCTACTACGCCCGTGTCCTCAAGGTGATGTTCTTCGACGTCGCCGATCCCATGCCCACGACCGTCCCGCTCGCCGCGGCGGCGAGCTCGGCCCGTCTAGCGTTCGGCGGGATCGGCGTGGGCCGCGCGGCGGCGATCGCGCTCGTGGCGGTCGTGATCGTGGCGGTCGGGATCTATCCCCAGCTCCTGCTCGGTCCGATCCAATCGGCCGCCCAGCACTTCGTGAACGTGGGCCCTTGAACGGAGGTCGGGCATGGAGCGGTACGACGTGGTCGTGGTGGGGGCGGGACCCGCCGGCTCGCTCGCGGCCCGCGCTGCGGCCGATGGCGGGGCCACGACGCTCGTTCTTGACCATCGGCCCGAGCTCGGGCATCCGGTCCAGTGTGGGGAGTTCCTTCCGAGCGCCGAGGAGCTTAGCGACCTCTTTGACTGTCGCTCGCTCATCGAGGCCGCGTACTGGATCCCTCCCAACACGATCCTTCGAACGACGGGTTGGATGCGATGCGTCTCCCCGTACGGGCACCGATTTCGGTTCCCGCTCTCGGGCTTTACGGTCTCCCGTCGGGCGTTCGACAAAGCCCTCGCGGTGCGAGCGGAGGGAGTCGGCGCCGAGCTGAGGTACCCTACTGGCGTCGTCCGGGTCCTCGAGGACGGCGTCGAGTGCGCGGACGGGCGCCGCATCGAGGCGGGGGTCGTCATCGGGGCCGACGGCCCGCTCTCGATGGTCGCGCGCTCCGCCGGTCTCGTTCCGCCTCGGACGTTGTTCCGGATGATCACCGCGACCGTCGATGGGCCTCTCGAGGACGGGATCGACCTCTTCTTCGGACACTGCGCGCCCCGTGGGTACGCCTGGGTCTTTCCCCGCGCGACCGACGCCAACGTGGGCCTCGGGGTCGCTGAGCTACCTCCCGGTCGATCGCTCGATGAGCTTCTCGACGAGTTCCTTATCGAACACGAGCTCGGACCGGCTCGCGAGCGCACCCGCTGGTGGGTACCGATCGGCCCGCCGCCGACCACCCTCGTTCGCGGCCGGGTCCTGCTCGCGGGCGACGCCGCCAACCTCGTCATGGCGACCAACGGAGGCGGGATACCGACCGCGATGCTGAGCGGATGGCTCGCCGGAGTCGCCGCCGCCCGTCACGTTCGCGAGGGCCACCCGCTCGCCGACTACGACGCCGCGTGGAAGGCCGCGCTCTTTGAGCCCCTCGAGCGCGCGGCACGGATCCAGCGGTTCGGGGACCGGTTCGCGGCGTTCGACCCGGTCCTGGCGCTGGGGATGCGCTATATTGGGGCATCGGGTCTCGATGCCATGATGCGACTGCGCTGGCCGTCTCGCCTCAAGAGGAACTCGTGACGAGCCCGTCCCCCTTCGGCGACCCCATCGAACCTTCCCTCGAGTCGCTCGTCACTTCGACCCTCGGCACCGACGTGGCGGTCGAGCTGGCCGACCTTTTCCCCCTCCTCGTCCAAGACCTCTCGGAGGTCGACTGGCGGATGCACCAGGTGTTGGGTTCGACGTACGCCCAGCTCACCGAGGCGGCCCGCTACGCGTGCTCGATGGGAGGAAAGCGCGTGCGCCCCCTTCTGATGGCGGCGACCTACCGCGCGCTCGGGGCGACCGACACGCGGACGATCCACTCGCTCGCCGCCGCGTTCCAGCTCATTCACACCGCGGCGCTCGTGCACGACGACGTGATCGACCACGCCGAGACCCGGCGGGGCCGACCCTCGATGCCCCGGGCCTTCGGCGCGCCGCTCGCGATCGTCGGCGGGGACTATCTCTTCGTCCGAGCGTTCGAGCTCGCCGCCGAGTACCCGAAGTCGGTCATCCTGCGGTGCGGCGAATCGTGCGCGGACTTGGTGGAGGGCGAGGTGCTTCAGGAATCGTCGCGCTTCGACCTCTCGACGGGGAGGGAACACTACTTTCGGGTCGTCGAGCGGAAGACCGCCGCGATCATCGCCGCGGCGCTCGCCTCGACCGCCGAGATCGCGGAGGCACCTCCTCAAGTCCGGGATGCGCTCCAGGCCTACGGCCGGGAGCTGGGAATCGCGTTCCAGATCCGGGACGACCTTCTGGACCTCTACGGTGACCCGGACATGCTGGGAAAGCCCCTCTTCGCGGACTTTAGGGAGGGAAACCCGACCCTGATCGCGCTCGAGGCGTACGGACGGCTCGACCCGCGCCGAATGGCCGAGTTCGAGAAGATCTTCCAGCTCCGGAGAAAGCGAACGAGGCACCTCCTTCGTTTGAAGGAGCTCACGGACACGACGGATGCGGAAAGCGCCGTCACCGCCGAGGCGGACCAGTGGGCCGAGCGGGCGGTCCGCTCGTTGGAGCCGCTCCCGAACACCCCGTGGCGCCGCCTTCTCGAGCGAATGGCCCGAGGCGCGGCCGAGCGCCGTTTCTGAGCGCGCACGTCGAGCGAAAGGTACATCTTCCCTGACCCGGCTCGAAATCCCGAGCGCCCTCCCGTGTCGAGCTCCTCCAACGCCCAGGCCAGCGACGCGGTCGCCTCGTCCCAAGGCGGCGGCACGCTGGAGATCGACCACCTTCCGCCCCGCTGGGAACCGACGCCGGTTCGACCCCACCTCCCGATCGGCGTGGCGATCATCTCCATCCTGATCGCGCTCGTCGCCATCGTGATGGTCATCGCCGGCCTCCTCTTCCTCATCAACTCGGTGGTCGGGAACCTGGTCCCGCCCGTCTTCGAGCTCTTCCCGACGATCGACGTCTTCGGAGCCGGCATCCTCTCCGTGCTCGGGATCGCGCTCCTCGTGATCGCGACCTCGCTCTGGCGCCAGGAGACGTGGGCGCTCTGGACGACGATCGTCCTCGTCTTCGCGACGACGGCCTACCTCTTCTTCACGGGCTCGATCACGGTCCTCTTCGTCCTGTTCGTGATCCTGTTCGTCTACCTCCTCGCGGTCCGACGGTTTTTCTACTGATGAGAATCCTCCTCGGTCAGCTCGCTCCCGAGACCGGGGAGGTCTTCCGCAACGTCGAGCGGATCGGCGACGCCGTGCGTAGGGCCCCGAGCGATCTCGCGGTCTTTCCGGAGCTCTTCGTAACGGGCTACCGGGTCGGGGACCGGTTCCATACCCTCGCCCTCCGCGACAGTGACCCGGTCGTGGAGTCGCTCCGGTCGATCGCCCGCGACGGAAAGACGACGGTGGTCGTCGGGGTCCCGCTCGCCTCCCGAGAGAGGCCGGGGGAAGTGGAGAACGCCGTTCTCGTGGTGGCCCCGGACGGCTCCGTGGGCCATCAGGTGAAGCGGTACCTGCCCACGTTTGGTCCGTTCGAGGAGGGGATCGTATTCACCCCGACGGAGACGAGCCGCCCGATCTCGGTCGGCCCACACCCGGTCGGCTTCGAGATCTGCTACGACCTCTACTTCCCGGAGGTCTCACGGCAACTGTGCCTCGGAGGCGCCGTGTTGCTGGTCGGGATCTCGGCGTCGCCCGTGACGAGCGCGCGCCTCTTCGAGCGGCTCCTCCCCGCCCGTGCGATCGAGAACGGGGTGCCCGTAGTCTTCGTGAATCGCGTCGGGGTCGAGGACGGGATGGTCTTCGCTGGGGGTTCCGGCGCCTGGGACCAGCGAGGCGAGCCGATCCCGGGCGAGCCCGTCTCGTTCCCGCCGAAGGAGGACGGGGAAATGCTCTCGAGAGTCGAGATCGATCCGGGCGCGACGGCCCGTTGGCGACCGTTCCGGCCGGTGCTGAGGGACGTAGCGACCCGGCCCGTTCGGCTGGAATCCTCCTAGGCAGCACCGTTCGACTCCAACACGGCGCTTATAGAGACGCGCGCACCGGTTCCGCGTGGTGCCGCCTCCCACCATCGCCCAACAGCTCGCGGCGAAGCAACGAGAAATATCGGTCGCCGAGTTCTTCGAGCGGAACCGCCAGATCCTGGGGTTCGACAACCCTCAACGAGCTCTGCTGACCACCGTAAAGGAGGCCGTGGACAACGCCGTCGATATTTGCGAGGAGGCTTCGATTCTCCCGGAAGCGCTCGTCGAGATCTCAAAGGAGACCGACGATCGCCTACGCGTCGAGGTTACGGACAACGGCCCGGGAATACTCCGGAAGGAGATCCCCAACGTCTTCGGTAGACTGCTCTACGGCTCCCGCTTCTACTCGAACCGTCAGGCGCGAGGCCAACAAGGGATCGGAATCTCCGCGGTCGTCCTCTATGCGAACCTCACTACGGCGCGGCCGGTGAAAGTCATCTCGAAGGTCGCCGAGGAGGAGGTAGCCCACGTCCTCGAGCTCTTCCTCGACACGCAGAGGAACCTCCCGAGGGTGGTCTCCGAGGATCTAATGCTCTGGGACCGACCGCACGGCACGCGGATCGAGCTAGTGTTGAAGGCCCGTTATGTCCGGGGCCGCCAATCTCCCTACGAGTACCTCCGGGGCACGGCGATCGTCAACCCTCACGCTCGGATCGTCCTCGTCGAGCCCGACGGGACCCGTGTAACCTTCGAGCGCGCAACGACGGAGCTTCCACCGGTATCCAAGGAAACCCTCCCTCACCCCTACGGTCTCGAGCTGGGCGAGCTCGGAACGCTCCTCAAGACGACAAAACGAGCCACCGTCGCCGAGTTCCTCTCGAAGGACTTCCAGGGGGTCAGCGCCCGAGCTGTGGGAGAGGTCCTTAAGGAAGCGAGACTTCAACGGTCCGATCGGCCGCCGTCGATTCAGGGCGAGGCTCAGGAACGGCTCCTCGCCGCGCTGCACCATGTGCCCTTGATCGCCCCGAGCGTCGAATGCCTCTCGCCCATCGGCCCGATGCTGATCAAGCGTGGGTTGCGCAATGTTCTCGGCGAACTACGCCCGGAGTTCTTCGCACCCCCGGTGAGCCGTCCGCCGAAAGTGCGAGGAGGTTTCCCCTTCATGGTCGAGGTCGGGCTTGTCTACGGAGGTGGACTCCCCGTCGACCAGCCGATCCAGATCCTCCGGTTCGCGAACCGCGTGCCCCTGCTCTTCCAGCAGGGGGCCTGCGCGATCACGAATGCGATCGCCTCGATGGACTGGCGCCGCTACGGCCTCGATCAGAAGGGCGGGTCGGGGATCCCGCTAGGCCCCGGGCTCGTCCTGGTTCACGTCGCGTCGACCAAGGTTCCGTTCACGAGCGAGGCGAAGGAGGCGATCGCGGAGGACCCCGAGATCGACAAGGAGTTGACGCTCGCCCTCCAGGCTGCCGCGCGGCACCTCAAGACCCATCTCTCGCGGATGAGCCGACGGGGGTTCGCGAGCGAGAAATTCGCCATCATCCAACGGATCCTGCCGAAGCTAGCCGAGAAGACGAGCCACCTCGTGGGGAAGCCCGTGCCGGATCTCACGCCGGTGATCACCCGGATCATGGACGTCGTCAACGTAGAGAGTCAGGTCGTCGCCGACCCGGGTGGGGTCCGGGTACCGGTGGCGGTGACGAACTACACGCCACGCGCCCGCGTCCTTGAACTGTTCTTGGAGGTCGCCCCTGACCTCCTGTCGAGCGCCACGTTCGACCCGGGACCGGAAGGGACCGAGCCGGAGCTCGGCCGGGCGTGGTGGACGCTACCCAAACTGCCGCCGAACGGGCGGACCGAGCTCACGGTCCGGCTCCCGCCCAAGACGGAGGTCGATGCGAACGACTTCGACTGGTACGTCGCCGGGATCGACGAGT
>JASHWY010000220.1 GCA_030043835.1 Thermoplasmata archaeon | reverse complement strand
CGCGGCGAGCTGGGAAGGGGGAACCTGATGGACACATCGAAGGTGCCGGAGGAGCTTAGCTACACGAAGACCCACGAATGGGTGCGGATCGAGGGCGACCGCGCGACCGTCGGGATCACCGACCACGCTCAGGCCCAGCTCACAGACATCGTCTTCGTCGACCTCCCGGCGACGGGGAAATCGTTCAGCGCCGGCGCGAGCGTCCTCGTGCTCGAGTCGGTGAAGACCGTGGCCGACGTCTATACGCCGGGGGACGGGACGCTCTCTGAGGTCAACGGGGAGCTCAAGGCTCACCCCGAGTACATCAACCAGGACCCGTACGGGAAGGGGTGGCTTTTCCGCGTCGCGCTCACGAAACCGATCGACCGCGCGACCTTGCTCAACGCCGCGGGCTACCGCGCGGTCATCGAAGCGGGCGGCTAGCCGCTACTTCCCCTCGAAGTTCGGCTTTCGTCGCTCGAGGAAGGCTCGCATCCCCTCGGTCCGGTCTGCGGTAGAGAACGTCTGGCCGGCCGAGACCGCCTCTAAGTGGAGCGCCCCCGGTAGCGAAGCGTCCAGTCCCTGGTCGACCACCTTCTTCACCCACCGGACCGCGAGCGGAGCGCGGCTCGCGATCGTCTCCGCGAGCCCCTGAACCTCGGCGCGCGCACTGGCGGCCGGAACGACCTTCACGACGAACCCCAAGCGGTAGGCCTCCTCCGCGCTCACGGGGACGCCCGTGTAGGTAAGGAGCTTCGTCTTCGCGCGACCGATGAGGCGGGTGAGGCGGCTCGCACCGCCCATACCGGGATGGATCCCGAGCGTCACCTCGGGAAGCCCCAGTTGGGCCCCCTTGGCCGCAACGATGAAATCGGCCGCGAGCGCGAGCTCTAGACCCCCGCCGAGGGCGTACCCCTCGACGAGCGCGATCACGGGCGCGGGGAACCGCTCGACGCGCTCCGCCACGCGCTGGCCCAAGAGACCGAAATCGATGCCGTCGGCGAGGGTCTTCCGTTCCATCTCGGCGATGTCCGCCCCGGCCGCGAAGACGGGCGAGGAGCCCGCGAGCACCACCACTCGGATCCCGTGCTCGTTCTCGAGGGCTCGGAAGGCGCCCTCGACCTGTTCCAAAAGCTCGCTACTAAGGGAGTTCAACACCTCCGGCCGGTCGAGGAGGACCCACGCGACGGGTCCTTCCCTCTCGATACGGACCAACCGTAGCGGCCAAGCCCGGTCACCGCGGGAGGCCCGGTCGATCAGCGCCTTCGAGATAGGGAAGTTCCCGGGCCATCGTCGGGAGTACTCCTCGACGAGACGCAGGCCCTCGGGGACGCCGATCGACGAGAGTTGGCCGAACGGGCCCCAACGCCGTCGAAGTCCGACGGTGGCCCCCCGGTCGACCGCTTCGGGCGTCGCGACGCCCTCCTCGACGAGTCGCGTCGCGATGCCAATCGTGAGGCCCAGGAGCCGGTCGCGCACCTCGGCCTTTCGCCCGGGCACGACCTCGGTCTCCTTCCAAGGCCACGGCGCTCCGCTTCGGAACTGCTCCTCAAGCCGTTTCGACGGAGCGTACGCTGGGCCGAAGGCACGATAGAGCGAGCTCGCCGAATGGAAGGCGATCGGGATGCCCGTGACGTTCATGAGTTCGAACGGGCCGAGCGTGGCCCCGAACGCCTCGCGGCCCACCTCCTCGATCGTGGCGAGGCTCGCGACGCCTTCCTCGGCGAGCCGGGTCGCCTCATTGAGATACGGAACGAAGTAGCGGTTGACGCAGAACCCCGCCGCGTCGGCCGTGCGGATCGGGATTTTCCGGAGGAGGTAGCAGAACCGCTCGAGCTCGGTGAGAACGGCCGGATCGGTCGCCGTTCCTCCCACGACCTCGACGAGCTTGTTGATCGCGGCCGGGTAGAAGAAGTGGAGCCCGGCGAACCGCTCCGGCCGGGGGAATCCCTCCGCGAGGTGCGTCACGGAGAACGACGAGGTGTTGGTGGCCACGATCGTGTCCGGACCGACGAGCCCCGAGAGCTCTCGGAAGAGCGCCTGCTTCACGGACTCCTCCTCGAAGACCGCCTCGATCACGAGGCTCGCCCCCGGGACCGCTTCCGAGAGCTCGGTCGTGAACGTGATGTGCTGGAGCACCTCGTCGCGCTTCGCGGGCGTGAGCTTCTTCCGCTCGATTGCCCCGGTCAGCATCTTCTCGATCAGGCCCCGGCCTCGGGCGATCGCGGGCGCGTCGACGTCCCTCACGCGAACGAGAAACCCGCCCTGAGCACACGCCTGGGCGATCCCGCTGCCCATCGTGCCCCCACCCAGGACCGCGATCGTAGCGGGAGGATCGAGCGGTAGGAGAGCCATGCTATACCAGGAGAGTGCGTGCGCCCTCGGTCGGGCCAGTCGGGCGTGCGCTAATAATCGTTCCCTTCGCCACAACCCCCGGCGAAGCGTCCTTAAGCCGCAGCCCCTCGCGAGTCCGTGCACGGGACCCCGGAAGAACTCGCCGTCGAGGCCGCGCTCGACGCGGAGCGACAGTTCGTCCTGACCCTGGGCGGGTTTGCGCTCGAGATCCCGGGAGCCATCCTCGTGACCCACGAGAGGATCCCCGTACCTCGGTTCAACTTCGTTCAGACCGGCGGTGTCGGGCGGGAGCGGCAGGCGGCATTTTTCGAGCGGAGCCTCGACCACTACTTTCAACGCGCCCTCCGCCCAACGTTCCGGGTCCCCCTTCCGGTCCCGGACCACCTCGAGATCGGTCTCCGTCGCTTCGGTTTCCGCCCCCGCGAGACACCCCTCACCCTGATGCTCTCCGACCACCCCACGACCCCCTACGAACCAGGGGAAGCCCGGGTTCGCTCCGCGCTTTCTCGGGAGATCGATCTCGTGGCCTCGTTCTGGACGAGCGACCGGGAGCGCCCCGAGTTTAGGGCCGCGCTCGAGATCGCCTGGGCCCATCCGAACGCCGACGAACGCCTCGTGCCGTTGCTCGCGTTTCTGGCGGAGGAGCCGGTCTCGGCCGCGATCGTCTATCGCCACCGGAGCTCGGCGGGGATCCACGCTGTCGCCACCCGACCCACGGCTCGCGGTCGCGGGGCCGCCTCCGACCTCGTGGCCTACGCCCTCCGCGAGAACCCCGCAGGCCCTCCGGCCCGGTACTCGATGTGGGCCGACTCGACGCGTCTCGAAGCGCGATTGAACCGGCTCGGGTTCCGGAGCGCCGCATCGTTCCGCGAGTACGACCTACCCGCCGATGCCGAGCTTGCGCTTCCGCCAGCGGGAGCACCGACGCCCCCTCGCTGGAGGCCCCCTCGGGCCCCGCCCGCAGCGCCTCGATGATCGACGCCCGACCTAGGTGCGCTGTCGAAGGCTCGAGAGTTTCATCCGCTGCTCGAGCGACGCGATCGTGCGGATCGTGGGGATGACGGTGTCGGCGTTGAGCGAGATCGAGTCGATCCCCTCTCGTACCAGGAACTCGGCGAACTCGGGGTACACGCTCGGTCCCTGCCCGCAGATGCCGACCGTACGACCCGCTTCGTGGGCGCCCTCGATGAGCATCTTGATGGCGTTGAGCACCGCGGGGTCCCGCTCGTCGAAGTACCCCATCCTCCCGAGCGTCTCGGAGTCGCGATCCGCACCGAGGACGAGCTGCGTCAGGTCGTTCGACCCGATCGAAAAGCCGTCGCAGTGTTTCGAGAACTCCCGGGCGAGCATCACGGTGGACGGGACCTCCGCCATGAGGTAGAGTTGGAAGTCGCGCGAGCGCTTCAAGCCCTGCGCCCGCATCATCTCGGCGATCTCCTCAAGCTCCCAGGTGTTCCGCACGAACGGCAGCATCACCATCGCGTTCTTGAGGCCCATCTCGGTCCGGACCTTGTGGATCGCCTCGAGCTCGCAGAGGAACGCGGGCTTGTAGACGGGCGAGATGTACCGCGAGCACCCGCGCCAGCCGATCATCGGGTTCTCCTCGACCGGTTCGAACTCTTCTCCGCCCGGCATCCCCCGGTACTCGTTGGTCTTGAAGTCCGAGGTCCGGACGATCACGGGTCGCGGATGGAACGCCTGACAGACCTTCCCGATCCCTTCCGCGAGGCGGCGGACGAGCTCGTCGCGTCTCCCCCGCTTGATGAGCGCGAGGGGATGGTCGCGCACGTGGGCGGTGAAGATGAACTCGATCCGAAGGAGACCGACCCCCGAGACCGGAAGGCGCGCGTACTCCTCGGCCTTCTCGGGGACCCCCACGTTGACGTAGATCTTCGTCGCGGTGACCGGCGCCGCTTCATGGAGCTGTGCCGAAGCCACGGCCCCGGACGCTGACGCCGCAACCGCCGGCTTACCTCGGACGACGGCTCCGGCGAACACGGCGCCCATCTTCCCGTCGACGGTGACTTCCATCCCGTCGGTGAGCGTTCGGGTCGCCTCTCGGGTTCCCACGACGCATGGGACGCCCAGCTCCCTCGAGACGATCGCCGCATGGCACGTCATCCCGCCTTCGTCGGTGACGATGGCCGCCGCCTGGGACATCGCGGGTACCATGTCCGGCGTCGTCATCGTGGTCACGAGGATCTCGCCGGTCTTGAGCCGGTCCATGTCCGCGGAGCCGCGGAGGATCCGGGCGGCTCCGGTCGCCACGCCCGGGCTCGCGCCGAACCCTCGAAGGATCGGGCCGGCTTCGCCCTTCGCCTCGGCCGCCTCTCGGGCTGCCTCCCCCGCGCCCGGGACCGTGGACGTCGGGATCGTCGTCACGGGCCTCGCCTGGACGATGTAGATGGAGTGGGCGTCGCCGCACCACTCGATGTCCATCGGGCGCCGGTAGTGGGACTCGATGAGTCGCGCAAGAGACGCGAGGCGAGCCAGGCGGTGGTCGCTGAGCTTCTGAGCGTTCCGCTGATCGGCCGGGACGTCCTCACGGCGGTTCCCACCCCCTTCGGCCCGGACGAGCCTAACCCGCTGCTCGGATATCTGTTTGTGGACGGGCTTCAGCGTGACCCCGTCGATGACGTAGTGGTCCGGGGTGACCTCGCCGCCCACGATCAGCTCTCCAAGACCGTAGCCGGCCTCCACAATCATGTGGTTCTCGCCGGTGTTGGGGTCGCGCGTAAAGAGAATGCCGCTCACCGTCGCGTCGACCATCTTCTGCACGAGCACGGCGAGACGGACGGTCGAATGGTCGAACGCCTTCCGCTGACGGTAGACGAGCACCC
>JASHWY010000219.1 GCA_030043835.1 Thermoplasmata archaeon | reverse complement strand
CGACCGACCGATCCCCGAGCGTGCGTGCTCGGGGCGGTGCGCCTAC
This sequence comes from Thermoplasmata archaeon, assembly GCA_030043835.1. Classification (GTDB taxonomy): domain Archaea; phylum Thermoplasmatota; class Thermoplasmata; order Lutacidiplasmatales; family UBA184; genus Lutacidiplasma. The sequence continues at coordinate 5,036 of JASHWY010000219.1, read as the reverse complement.
CCCTCGCGGGCCCGTACCGGCCGTGGGCCCGCCTCCTCCGCCTCCCCGACGGCCGACTCGCCTGGCTCGTCCGCCTTTGGGAAGGCGACCGACCCGTCCCGCGGCTCGTGGGGACCGACACCCTTCGTGCGTTTGCCGCGATCAACCGCCTCCCGGCTCTCGCCGCCGCGATCGACGCGCTGGTCGCTCGGGCCGGTGCGGCGACGGGGCCGTGACCGAAGCCGACGTCGCCTCGATCCGACCTCGGGCTCCTCCGGTGGTGAGGGCGCGGTTCTACCGGTCACTCGCCTTCGCGCTCGCCGCGACCCGCCCTCCCGCCGGCGTCGTCTTCGAGGCGACCTCGCTCGATTCCGTCCCATGGCTCACGGTACGCCCCGCCGCGCTCGTCGCAACCGTTCGGGCCGCAACGGACGCGACGGTCGTTTCGAGGCTTGAGACCGGGGTCGTCCCGCCGTCGCCGAAGCCGCCGCCGGGCTCCTCGGATCGGTTCGGCGTCCTGGTCCCGAACTCGGCCGGAACGTGGACGCCCCCGGCTCCGACCGGGTGGGCGCCCGAGGCAACGAGCTATCGGAACGTGCTGGGATCGGAGGGGTGGCTCGGAGTGCAGACGTTCTGGGTTCGAGCTCCCTTGGGCAGAATCGCCGTGGCCCGCCGCTTTCGGGTCGCCACTGGATCCGACCGGGACCTCGACGCTCGGTTCGACGCGACGGCGATCGCGCTTGCTCGGGACTGGGGAGAGCTCCTCAAGGTCCTGGCGGTGGCTCGTCCTACCCGACGCGCCGTTCGGGGATGGCGACAAGGTAGCCCCCGGGCGCTTCCCTCCGAGGCGTGGATCGCCCGCTCCCCGGTGGAGGCCGCGACGACCGCCGAAATCGCGGGGGTCGCGGACCCGGTCGAGCCCACACCGCTCTTCGGTCCCACGATCGTCTTCGGAGCCTCGGGGGCCGGGAAGACCTCGTATCTCGCTCGGTGCGCGGCCGGAGCGATCGAGGCCCGTGAACGGGTGGTCACGATCGATCTCCATGGCGATCTCGCCCCGGCGATCGTCGGCCTCCTTTGCCCGGAAGCGCGCGACCGAACGATCGCCGTCGACGCGACGGAGCGACCGGTCCCCGGGATATCGGCGCTGCCGCCGATCGCCTCCGACGGGGAGCGGGAGGCGGCCCACCTGGTCGCGGCGCTGAAACGCCTCACCCCGGACGGCACCGACCTCTACTGGGGGTTCCGTCTCGAGAGAATCTTCGATACGTTCGTGCGCCTCGTCATCGAGTCCCACGGGTCGCTCCTCGACCTATTCGGGCTCCTTACGAGCGCGGATCGACGGGACGCGGCCCGGCTCGCGACCCGACGGGTCGACCTTGCCCGGTTCCTGGACGAGCTCGGTCCGGTCCTACGCCGGAACCCGGAATTCCTCTGGTCCGCAGCGACCCGCCTCTCGAAGGTCGTGCTCGTTCCGGCGCTCGGGGAGCTCCTGGCCCCGGCCGAGGGAGGGCTACCCGTGGAATCGCTCCTCTCGGGGGGCGACTCCCTGCTTGTGCGACTCCCATTCGCCGCGCTCGGCCCCGAGGCCGCCGCGTTCGCCGGAACCCTCGTGCTGGGCCGGGTCTACCTCGGCATCGCGGCGCAGGCTCAGCTTCTCCGGCAACCTCCGCGGATCCTGTTCGTCCTCGACGAGGTGCACGGCTTTTCGCCCCGGCTCGTTGCCGAGCTTCTGACCGAGAGCCGGAAGTTCGGGATCCGGACCCTCGTCGCGACGCAGTACCCCGATCGGCTTCCCCCCGAGGTGCGGAGCGCCGCCGCGGGAGCGCTCGCGGGGTTCGTCGCGTTCCGGGTCCCGCATCCTACGGCCCGGGACGTCGGCGCCTGGCTCGGCCTCCCGACCGCGGAGGCCGAGGGTCTCCTTCCTGAGCTTCCCCCGGGGCACGCGGTCGCGACGTCGGGAGATTCTTTGGGTGCGCGTCTTATCGCCGCTACTCCCGAAGAACAGCGCCCGGATCCGGACGCCTGGAAGGTCGCCGTCGAAGCGACGCGAGCCCGGTTCCCGAGCGAGGCCAACCTCGGTGACGAGCCGAGCGACCCCGAGACGCTCGACGAACGTCTCCTGCTCGCGGTCCTTGCCGCGGAGGAGGAGGGCCGACCGCTCGCTCCGTCGGAGGTCGTGGCCGCCGCCTACCGCCTCCCCGGCCCGGAGGTCGACCCCGTGTCGCTCGCCGATCGCTGGTCGAAAGGGGTCGGGCGCGCGGGGGTCTCGGTGACGGACGACGGTTGCCGACTCATCCCGGCGGGAGAGCGCCTCCTCGGCCTCGGGACCCCGACCGGGGCCACGCGCGAGAGCGCCGAGCATCGGATGCTCCTCATCCGGGCGTTCCGGCTCTTCGCCCGGCACGGGTACCGGCTCGAGATCCTTCGACAGGGCCGGTACGATACGACGCTCCCGGACGCTCTGTTTCGGCAGATCCCCGCCGACCGGCGTCACGCTCCCCCCGGAGAGCTCGCCGCGGTGCTCGCTCGGGCCCGATCCGGTTGGGCGTGGCGCTTTTTTGGGGGGCGTGACGTGCACGTCGAGGCGGAGGTCTCGGGAGCGCTGCGGCCGGAACGGATCCGCCACGGCGTCGCGAAGGCCAAAGCGCACGGGGCGTTCTCCCTCTTCCTCGTCGGCGATGCCGAACGGGCCCGTCGGGTCCGCGCCACGCTCCGAGGACTCGGGCTCGGCTCGGATCGAGCGCAGGTTTGGACGCTCGCGACGCCGCTGCCCCGAGGGCAGCCGCCGGCCAACCCGTAAAGGGTGGGAGTCGTTCCGGACCCTGTGCGGCTGTTCGTCGCGGTCGACGCCGGGTCCGTGGCGGGGGCGGCCCCGGCGCACATTACGCTGGCGTTTTTGGGGGAGGTAGCTCCCGAACGGTGCGCGTCGATCGTCGCGGCGCTCAAGACCGCGGCGGAGACCGCCCCCCCGTTCGACCTCGAGCTCAACGGGGTCGGAGCGTTCCCGAGCGCGGAACGACCGAGGGTCGTTTGGATCGGTGCGACCGAAGGGCGGGCGGCGGTCGAGGTGCTCGCCGAGACCGTCCGCGAGGCGCTCGCGAGCGTAGGGTTCCCGCAGGATCGGAAACGGTTCCATCCCCACGTGACGCTCTTCCGGGTCCGCTCTCCGGCCGACCGCCGTCGAGCACGCGATCTTCTCGAGGGGGCTCTCGCTCCTCCGCCGTCCCATCGCGTACGCGTGGCGGAGTTCGTCCTCAAGGAAAGCGAGCTCTCCGCCCGGGGCGCCACGCACCGTACGCTAGCCGCGTTCCCGCTCCGAGGAGCCTCGGGCCCCAGCGTCGATCCGGCGGCCGACGTTGCAGGGTCGACGACCAGCGGTCGCGAGAGATAGAGTGTCGCGTAGACGGCCCGCTCGGGGTGGTGCCGGTCGGCCCCCGCGCGGGACCGATCGTTCGTAAGGGCCGGTCACCTTCCGCGTGGGGCCGGCTCGCGGCGATACGATTATACAACACGTCACCGCTCTCCCGACACTCCTCGTCCGGGGTGGGACGAGACCGACGGAGCCCGGGTGTCCGTCCTCCGAGTCGCGCGTAAAAGTGGCCCCGTCGCCGGGGCGTTCACCGTGGTGTTGTTCGTCGTCGTGCTCGGAGCGGGACTCTCGGCGGGGTCCGGCTCGGCGCGAGCGGCCCCTCCGCCCCAGCCCGGCTCGTGCCCGGGTCCGGTCGAACCTTCCCTCTACACGGGTTCGGTCGTCGTGCTCGGCGGCCCTCTGCCGGGGAACGCCACCGGGAACCTACCGCTCTCCTACGAGGTCGAGATGGAGGCGGTAGGGGAGAATGCGTCGACCGGCGCCGTAGTCGGCGTGGAGTGCAACGAGCTGAACGGCACGTTCGCATCGAACGCCACCGGAGGCTTCTCTCTCGAGATCACCCCCCCGCCCACCACGTGCAGTTCGGGCCTGTTGGGACCCGATCTGTGCACGACATGGTACGGCCCGTACGGGTCGATCGCGATCGCTCCGGCGAAGCCGATCCCCACCGGGTACCAAATCGCCACGGTCCAGAACGGGACGAACCTATCGCTCGAGTACGTGGCGCTCGTCGACAGCGTGAAGGTCGGACCGACCCAACCGACCGTGGCAGGGGCTCCCGGCGCCCCCATCCCGCTCACCGCGACCGCAGTGACCGGGGTCGGTACCCCGTCCCCCCTCGCGGTCGAGTACTCCTGGAATCTATCGGGGAGCGGATGGTCGTTCGTCTCGGACGCTCAGAACGGATCGACGCCGGTGGTGAAGGCAGCCCCGGGAGCTCCCGACGCGAACCTGAGCGTCTACGCGACCGCGGTGGTCGGCGGGGATACGCTCACCTCCGCAACGACGACCGTACGTCTCGTCGCCGAGGCGACGCGGGTCGAGGCGGGAGAGGTCACCCCGACCGTCCTCGATGCGGGAGGGACGGTGAGCGCGGTCGTGAACGCGACGGGAGCCGCCGGGATTCCGTACAACGCCACCTTCGAACGGGGGTCGGGGCTTGCCCCGGTCAGCGTCCCCTGCTCGACCGCATCGCTTCCGTCGGGGTGGGCTTCGGTCTCGTGCACCGCCAACCTTTCGTTCCCCTCGCCGGGGACGGTCACCCCGACGGCGAACGTCTCGAACGGATACTCTTGGGCCTCGGCGTCGCTCCCCACGACGACGATTCGCCCGCCCCCCGAGGTGTCGATCGACCCCGGCGCGCCGGTCGGCTACGCCGGTGAGGCGCTCCCGATCGACCTCGTTGCTGAGCCCGGGTTCGGCACGGCGCCGTTCCAGGGGGCGTGTCTCGCGAGCGGGGAGGACGTTGACCTTTGCTCCGCCACCCCCGGGCCCAACTGGACGTTCGAGCCCGTCTACTCGAACCCCGGCAACTATACCGCGACCGGATGGGCGATCGACGCCGACGGCTTGAACCGCTCCGTGAACGCGACGGTCCGGGTCGTCGCTCCGCTCTCGCTCACCTCCGTCGTCGCGATCGCCAACGCCGTCGTGGACGAGCCGATCTCCCTCTCCGGCACGGTCG
>JASHWY010000218.1 GCA_030043835.1 Thermoplasmata archaeon | reverse complement strand
AAGAGGTGCGATGCGCCTCCCGCCGCCACGATCACCGCGCGAGCGCGGTACACGCGGTACGACCCGTCCCGCACGCTGAACCCCACCGCACCGGCGATGCGTTTCGGGTTCGCCGAATCGCGGAGGAGATGCGAGACGACCACTCCCTCATGGACCTCGGTCGCCGACTTCCGGGCGGCCTCCGCGACGATCGGCTTGTAGGATTCGCCGTGGATCATCACCTGCCAACGCCCCTCCCGGACGTAGCGTCCGGTCGTGGGGTCGGTGAAGATCGGGAGGCCCCACTCTTCGAAGAGGTGGACGGACGAGTCGACGTGGCGAGCGACGTCGAAGACGAGATCCTCCCGCGATATCCCCATGAGGTCGTTGCGGACGTAGCGAACGAAATCCTCGGGACGGTTCTCGCGCCAGCGAAGTCCGAGGTAACAGTTGATCGCGCTGAGACCCTGGGCGACGGCTCCGCTTCGCTCGATGGCCGCTTTATCGACGACAACGATCTTGAGACCGCGGCCCCAGTACCGAGCCTCGAACGCTGAGCCGCAGCCGGCGAAGCCTCCTCCGATGATCAACAGGTCGCAATCGAGGACGTGAGGGGCCGACGGGATCCCGTCCTCCATCGCCCGGAGACCCTCACAGGGGGTTGGGCCAGGGACCGTTCAGCGCGGGAAGGGCGTCCACCGCGAGGTAGTCGGGTTCGAAGGAGAGGAGGGGCGAGGCGAGCGCGTCGGGAGGGGGAGGCGGCTCCGACGCGGGAGAGGGGATCGATCCCCACGCGGTCTTCCGAATCGGGAACTCGAACTCCTTCACTTCTCCCCCACGCAGCAGCACGGTCCAATGGATCCGGTCTGTCATCCGGTTCGGCACGACGCGATGGCCGAGCGGCGCGAAGTCCGCGTAGCCGCGTACCTCGATGGCCCCCTCGGGACAAGCCTTCACGCAGGCAAAGCACTCCCAGCACATCTCCGGCTCGACATTCACGGAACGACCTTGGAGAGGATCGATGTGCATGATGTTGCTGGGACAGATCGTCACGCACTGCGAGCATCCCAGGCATTTCTCGGGCAGAACGTACGTCGGCATCTCAGCGCACGTCGCGTGGACGACGGCGGACCACCGACCGTGAGAAAAGCATTCCTGCACCGACCTCGGAGCTAGGTCGGCCGGATGGCGGCACGGACCTTCGAGCTGAGGTCGGGCGAAACCTCGGCGATTCCGTGAGCACACCGGGCGTGGTCACGAAAGCGACGTTCGATCTCCGCCGCGGACGCAGCAGTAAGCGCCCACTCGCAAACGGTGCCGAGTGAGGAACAGGAGAAGCTAACGGTCCCGGCCATCTCGCCTTCCCTTCCCCCTGCAGCCAACCACGAGGGGACTTTATCGGTACCGGGGCGGTGCCGGAGCATCGTTAAGGAGGTCTTGGCCCGCAGAGGGCCAGGGTTATCGGGCAGGGCTGGACACCGGGGAGCACTCGACTGAGGCAGGAACCACCGAGCCCCCTGCTCTTCGGGCTCAGCGGAGATCGATCTTCGCCTTCTTCGTTCGGGGGCTCGGCGCGATCCTACGGGCCAGGACGCGCATCGATCCGGGTGCGGCCACTCTGCCCCGCGCGACCGCGACGTGCACTTCGACGTAGGCGCCAAGGAGGAGGAAGTACGACACGAACAGATACGAAACCAGCAGCTCCGCGTCGCTGACGAACGCCGGGACGGTGACCGTCGGGTGGTTGACCAGCAAGACAATGGCGGAAAGGTTCCGGGCGAGAAGCAGGGAGATGTCGACCGCGACGACGAGCGACCACGCGACGGCAAGGAGGATCGCGATCCGAGAGATCCCCGAGGCGAGATGATAGACCAGGCTCCCGTAGACCAGGAAAAGCCCGAAGCCGAGGCTGCCCGCGGCCCCGCCGAAGATGGCCTCGGCCCAAACCGGGGTTCCCAATCCCGGAGCTGCGTAGAGGAGGGCCGGAATCCCGATCGCGACGAATCCGGCGGTGAGGCTTCCAACGAAGAGGAGGCCCGCTTTTCTGGCGTGCGCCCGATGGACGACGTCCCACTCGTCCTTTCCAACCCAGACCAAGGCCAGACCTACAACAGCGAGCAGGACCGGAAGCACGAACAACGCGCTCGCGCCAGGAACCCTCGAGCTGGCCGTCAAGAGGCTGTAGAGCTCCTCCGTCCCTTCGAGCGCGAAGCCGACCGAAAGGATGGTGAGAGCAATCCTAAGGTTGCGGGTCATGAACTCAAGGCCGAACTCGGGTCGTCGTGCTCGGCCCCACCCTTACGTCTTCCGCTGCAGGGGAAGCTCCTTGCAACTCCCTAGTGGAGAGACCCCCACCGACCGAGCACCGAGGGCTGGGTTGCTTGCGTCCGATTCCATCAACCAGCCCGGCCACCCCCCCCAAAAGAGTTCCGGCGACGCGGCGAGATGACGTGAACTGTTTTGCATTGCTCGCGCTCGGGGGTAGCCATGGCGACGCTTCCCGATGGTCTTCTCGGATGCTACCGATGCGCCTACGTCTGGAGGCCGACCCTACGCCGACCCGTCCGAATCTGTCCCCGGTGCAGGTCCCGGTCTTGGGACGTCCCGAAGCTACACTCGGTTTCCCGTGGGCAAGGGCTCGGGGTTGCGGAGGTCCTCACCCCTAGACGCGCGGCGCTTCTGGCCGCGGCCCGACGCCATGGGTTCGACCACGTTCGGGTGTTCGGTT
>JASHWY010000217.1 GCA_030043835.1 Thermoplasmata archaeon | reverse complement strand
CGTTCGAGCTAACCGGCGCAATCGAAGGCGCGAAATCGAGCCAGGAAGCAACCGCACTCAATTCAGGCCTTGATACCCTTCAGATAAAGATCGACGAGATCGTCGCGCGTGCTTATGGTCTGACAGAAGAGGATACTCGATTTGTTCGCTCTTGGCTTGAGGAGCCAGCAACAGCGAAGGCCGTCTAGACTCCAGCGCGGCCTTTTGGTGACTGGGGCGCTTTACCAAGTTGCAATGACTAATGCACCTAACCCGGCTCATTCCATGCAGTTCGATTTTGAGTGCGCCCAGTTTTTGGGGCGTATTACCGATTCGACCGGAAGTGACCCCACCCAACCGCGGTTCGAAACCGTGCCAGCCCACGGTTCTGCCGGGATGATGCCAATCATCCCAGATGCTATGCCAGCCTGCGCTTGAGGCACACCGGGGGGAATGGTAGACCGAGTCTACAGGAACGCCTGGCCGAGCCTCCGGAAGGCCCTCTTGGGGCTGAAGTCCGAGTTCTCGAAGATTGACACCAGCACGGATTGGGTTCGCCTTAGGATTGACCCGCTGCTAAGTCACTTGGAGCTGCTCGAAGCGTTGGTCGGTTCTTGGGAATCCTTACCCTTGCGCGGGGCGGTTCCGATGCTCCACTCTGACCTGGTCTACTTTCGCCAGAACGTTCAGGGACTCAAACGAGTACTCGCCTCCGAGAGAAGGTGGTCCCAAAGGCCACGCAAGTCTCGCTGACCCGCGCCAGCGTGCACGGCGTCGCACGGGAACAAGGCCCGATCCCTGAGTTGAGGGCCCCCGCGGGAGTGATGGGCCCGGACGGATTCGAACCGTCGATCGACCGGTTATGAGCCGGCCGCTCTAGACCGGGCTAAGCTACGGGCCCACGGGTTTCGTCGAAGGAGCGCCGCCGAGCGGAGTTTCCGGAGGACGGCAAGGGACCGCCCGCCGTTTGAACCGCTGACCCTTCGGTTAACAGCCGAGCGCTCTACCACTGAGCTACGGCGGCACCGGGCCCGCGGAGCCGGCATGGCTCTAATAGCCTTTCCGACCCGGCGGAGGGCGCGCCTCGTGTTCGGCGGCCCGCTGCTTCAAACGCTGGATGATGGCCTGCATCCGGTCGAGCGACCGGTCGAGCTCGCTCCAGAACGCGCGGGCCTTCTCGGTGACGACCGCGCCGTCGGCGGACGGTTGGATCACCCCCTCGCGCTCCAAGAGGTGGAGCGAGTACCGGGTCTTGTGGATCGGGAGGTGAAGGGCCTCGCTCAGACGGATGATCCCGATCGGGGGGCTCTTCGCGAGTTTCTCGAGGATGTCGACGTTCCGCGCGAGGAGGTCGAGCTCCTCTTCGATCCGGTCGACGAGCTGGGCCGCCGAGGCGTCGTTGGCGGGCAGCGCCTCGGTGGGCTCGCTCGGCCTCTCCCCTGGCATAGCCGGCAACCCGAAACCGAATACGTTACTTGAACGTTTGTCGGAGAGTCGGCCGTTGAGGATCCGGACGCGGGCACCGCCGCGCTCGGCCCGGGGGGGGCGTAGACCTCGAAGAAACGCCGGTTTCTGAGGTGCGCCGACTCTCGATGGAGGCATCGCTCCCGGTCGCGGCGACGAGCGTGAGGCCTCATCACCGAGACCCCCGCGGAATTCTTGGGTTGGGGGAACGATTCCTTGAGAAGTGCCACCGGGAAGACGCAGGGGCTCCCTAATCAGGACGGTTCCGCGCCGGTGGAGAACTCCGGCTGGGTGAGGCAGTGGAGAGTTCCGAGCCCGACGATGAGATCCTTGCACGGGATCCCGACCACTCGGCGACCGGGGAATTCGCTTCGAAGGACCGAGAGCGCCGCCCGGTCGTGAGGATCGTCGAATGTCGGCACCAACACGGACGCGTTCGCGATGTAGAAGTTGGCGTAGCTGGCGGGAAGACGTCGCCCTCGGAACCGGACCGGGTCCGGCATCGGGAGCTCCACGACCCTCCGCAGGGAACGGCGCTCGTAGGCCCATTCCTGGAGGCGTTCTCGGTTCTCCGCGAGCGAGGCGTGATTTTCGTCGGCGGGCTCCGGCTCCAAGGGGGCCACAATCGTGGTGGGGCTAACGAACCGCGCCACGTCGTCGACGTGCCCGTGAGTGTCGTCCCCGGCGATCCCCCGCGGTAGCCATAGGACGGAATCGACCCCGAGGTACCGTGAGAACACTTCCTCGTACTGCCCTCGGGTCATGCCGGGATTGCGGACCTGCTCGGAACTGAGGAGACACTCCTCGGTCGTGAGCAAAAACCCTCGACCGTTCGCATCGATCGCCCCCCCTTCGAGGACGACGCGCCGTCCGTTGAGGCGAGGCACCCAGGAGGGCCGGCCCGCAACGCGAACGATCCGTTGCGCGACCGTTGCATCCCGACGCCAGTTGTCGTACTTCGCCCAGCCGTTGAACCGCCATCGAACGCCCCCGACCGAACCCGGCTGTCGAGCGCTTTCGGGCCGCACGACGAACGTGGGACCCGAATCGCGCAGCCAGGACCGGTCCGTCGGCCAGCGGTGGAACCGAAGGCGGTCGAGCGGCAGATCGGCCCCACGCAGCGCCCGTTTCACGCCGGCTTCAGCCTCCGATGACTCCACGATGATCTCGACGCTCTCGCCTCGAGCGAGCTCCTCAACGATGCCGACGTAGACCTCTGGGATCGCCGAAAATCGGCCGGGCCAGTCGGAGCGCTCGTGAGGCCACGCGATCCAGGTCGCCGTGTGGGGAGCCCACTCGCCGGGCATCCGGTAGCCGAAGGAGCGGGGAGTCTGCTCCAGCGACTCGCCCCGATCGGGTGGGCTCACGGTCGGTCCCGAAACCGCTCGGTGAGCGGGGCATAAGCGTCGACCCGGCGGTCACGCAGGAACGGCCAGTACTGCCGGGTCCTCGCGACCGCCCGGGGGTCGACGGTGGCGTAGAGAAGCTCCTCCCGGTCCTGGCTTCCCTCGACGAGCACCCGCCCGAACGGATCCGCCACGAACGAGCTCCCCCAGAAATCGATCCCGGATCCCTCCGCCCGGTTCCCTCGGACGTCACCGGACTCGTGACCGACCCGGTTCGGAACCGCGACGAACACCCCATTCGCGATGGCATGCGCGCGCTGGATCGTCTGCCACGCGTTGAGTTGCGCGGGCCCTTCTTCGTCCCTCTCGCTAGGATGCCAGCCAATCGCGGTGGGGAAGACGATGAGCTCGGCCCCCGTGAGCGCGGTGAGACGAGCGGCTTCGGGGTACCACTGGTCCCAGCAGATCAGCACGCCGACCCGCCCTTCGGAAATCGGAAAGGAGGGGAACCCGAGGTCCCCGGGCGCGAAGTAGAACTTTTCGTAGTAGAGCGGGTCGTCCGGAATGTGCATCTTGCGGAACCGGCCGACGAGCGTACCGTCCCGGTCGATCACCGCGGCAGAGTTGTGGTAGAGGCCGGGGGCCCGCTGCTCGAACACGGGGACGACGATCGCGACACGATGCTCCCGAGCGACCGTCTCGAACCGCTCGGTCGTCGGCCCCGGTATCGGTTCGGCAAGGTCGAAGAGAGCGTGGTCTTCCCGCTGGCAGAAGTACTGCGTGCGGAAGAGCTCGGGGAGACAGACGAGCTGAGCCCCCGCCTTGGCCGCCTCCCCGACGCGGGAGACCGCCTTCCCGAGGTTCTCATCGGGTTCCGGCCCGCACGCCATCTGGACGAGGGCGACGCGATAGGGTTTTCCCCCGTGACCGGACACCGAGCCCCTCCGCCCCCGCGCTCCGTGGGCAGTCCGAGACGCTATTGAGCTTTTTTCGGACCGAACCCGAGAAAAACCACTTCCACCTTCCGGAGCCGCAGAGCGAGACCCGGTAGGCAGGC
>JASHWY010000216.1 GCA_030043835.1 Thermoplasmata archaeon | reverse complement strand
CGTCCTCGAAGACCATCGCCGGGAGGATCATCTCGTCGAGGAAGGTGCTCGGCGACCAGGTGAACGAAATCTCGGGACCTCCGACGGTTAAGTCCCTCCAGCCGTCCCGGATCACGATCGACTCGACCCGGTCGAGGTCGTTCGTCCCCGCCATGGCGAGAACGTTCGAGACCCCGGGGACCTGCCCCAAGCCCGGGATCGCGAGCTGCCCGGCACCTCGGAACTTGGAGTCCAGCGCGAGCTGCCTCCGGGTCATGTGGAAGAGCCCGCCAAAGTCGAGGTAGGGGACCTTCGCCTCGAGCGCGGCCTCCATGATCGTGAGGTTGAACCCGTACTGGACCGCGTTGACGCAGACGGCAGCCCCGCGAAGCAGCGCCACGAGTCGGGGTCGGTCCCGCACGTCCAGCGATTCCGCGGAGGCGCGCGGACCGGCCGCTTTCGCGGCGGCGACCGCAAGCTCCTGGTCCAGGTCTGCGGCCACCACGGCGTCGAAGAGGCCGCCGGCCGCGAGGTCGCGCACCGCGCACCGTCCCGTAAGGCCGCCCCCTCCCAACACGACCGCCCGCATGGCCCTCTCCCTGCGTCCTCCCCGAAGTGGGGGTCCATTAGATGTCTTCTGTTCGGCGCGTGGCGGGGCTCACTTCGGCGAGGTCCGCACGCGACGTCTCGAAGCGCGGGTCGGTTGGGACGAGGACGCTTCACTCGGGCCGGCAGAAGAGGTCGACACTCCCGACGGGGCCGGCGACGGGGCCGGAGCTGGCGAGGCTTTTTCGAGGAGCTCGCGGAACGTCTCGAAGTAGCGGAGGAACGGATCGGCTCGCCGTCGGTCCTCGAGCTCCCCGAGGGCGATCTCGAGCTGGGCCTTCGCCTTCGGGTCCCCGGACGTGGCGCGCACGAGATAGACACAGAGGACCTGGTAGTGGGGGAGCACGAACGCGTCGGTCCGCGGCGTGCTCATGTCGCCCTTGCGAGGGCGATAGATCCGCTCGACCGGCACGGCCGCCGCGACCGCCTTGCGTTGCGAGAACCCGAAGTATCGACCCGGGCCGAGGACGCGCGTCACCTCGCGGATGTTGTGGTTGAACGCGTTCGAGAGGCGGTCGCACTCGTGCCAACACCAGAGTCCGAACCCGTAGTCGCCCTCCCGGTACGCCTCCCAGGCCTTCTCGTAGAGGAGCCGCTCCCGATCCTCCTCGGGAAGCTCGGGCGGGATCGCCGCCTTCCAGTCTGCGATGAGCACGTCGACCCGCATCGAGGGGGAGAATTCCTTCTGCGTCGGGACGTCGGTCGGAGCGGCCACGGCCCTGGGTGACCGAAAGCGGATTTAGGGCCTTGCCCTGACGGGGGAGTCCTAAGGAGGGGGCAGCCGCTCGCCTCCGACCCACGTCGCTAGGACCTCCGAGGCCCCGGCGTCCACCGCCTTGAGCACGGTCGGGGCCCGGACGATGACGAGGTCGGCCGGGGCGCCGACCTCGAGGGTGCCCAGCGGAGCCTCGCCGAGCACGATCCCACCGTTGTGGGTGTAGAGACGCACGGCCTCCTCCGCGCTGAGCGCTTCCTCGGGAGCGGCGTTGGCCGACCGCCCGTCGGGGTCGACCCGTCCCACGGCCGCCTTTAGACCCCGCCACGGATCGATAGGATCGTACGGAGCGTCGCTCGAGCCCGCGAGAAGGTACCCCCGGTCGATCAGAGTCCGGAAGGGATACGCCCACCGGGCTCGCTCGGCTCCCAGTCGTTCCCCGAGCCAGGAGTCGCTCAAGAGGAATCCCGGCTGCACGACGAGCGCCGGCCTCGCCCGGTCGAGAGCGGGGAAAAGTTCGGGCGGTACGAGCGAGGCATGCTCAATGCGGGGAAGGCGACCCTCGGCAATCCGGTAGGGCTCGAGCAGACGGGTGGCCCTTGCCACCGCACGGTCTCCGATCGCATGCAACGCCGGCGCGAGCCCTCGGTCGGCCGCCCAGGCGATCGCTTCTCCGAGCTCGCTCTCGCTCGCGACCGCCATCCCCGATTCCTGAGGGGCGTCGGAGTACGGCTGGGAGAGCCACGCGGTCCGGGGGCCGAACGCCCCGTCGGTGAACCCCTTGCCACCGATCACCCGCAGGCGGTCGTTGCGAGGAAGTGGAGCCAGCAAGGCGTCCGGAAACTCTCGGAACCGGCCGAGGCGCACGTACACCCGGACCCGGATCGGGAGGCGGTGGTGTGCAGCAAGGTCCCGCAAGACCCCGAGCTCCTCCGTGTCGGTGTTGAGGGTCGCGACGGTCGTGAGGCCGAGAGCAGCGGCGGCGCGGAGCGTGCGAACCAGCGACTCCGGCTCGACGGGGAACGCGGCGGCTGCGATCGGGGCGACGAAGCGAAGGGCGCTCTCGAAGACCTGCCCGTTCGGCGCCTGGTCTCGGTCCCGGCCGAGCCGACCGCCGGCCGGGTCGGGAGTCTTCGCGTCGAGGTGGGCCGCTTCGAGCCCCGCACGATTGACGACCGCCATGTGGCCGCTAGAATGGTAGAGGACCACCGGACGGTCGGCGACGGCCCCATCGAGATCCCGAGCGGTGAGCCAGCGTCCGTCGATCGTAGGACCCGGCGACCACCCCCGGCCCACGATCGGGCCGTGAGGGTGGGACGCGGCCCACCCCCGGAGACGGTCGAGGAGGTCGGCTTCGGATGCCACGTCCCCGA
>JASHWY010000215.1 GCA_030043835.1 Thermoplasmata archaeon | reverse complement strand
CGTCGAGGGGGTCTCCACGACCCGGTCCGTGACCGCGACGACCGTCCGCACGCCCCGGCCTAGCCGGTCCGCGATATAGCCCGCTCGGGCGCAAGACGCGGAACGGGGGTGATGCTCGGGGTCACCCTCGCGGAGGAGCGGGTGCTCGATGCGCGACGCCGACCACGTCTTCGAACCGGGCAATTCCGAGCTCATCGAGACGCTGGTTGAGCCCCTTCGAGAGCTCGCCGAAGACCCGAATGCCTCGGAACGCGATCGCGGTCCCGACCTCGACGGCACGGGCCCCAGCCATCGCGTACTCGAGGGCGTCGTCGGGCGTCGAGATGCCTCCGACGCCGATGATCGGGATGGAGACGCGCTCGTACATTTGCCAGACACACGCGAGGCCGACCGGTTTGATCGCCGGCCCGCTCAGCCCACCGAGGCCGTGAGCGAGCACGGGGCGCCGGAGCGTCACGTCGATCGCGAGCGCCCGGAGGGTGTTGATCGCGCTCACAGCGGCCGCCCCGCCGCGCTCCGCCGCGGCCGCAAGGGCCGCGGGGTCCGCGGCGTTCGGCGTGATCTTGGCGATCACGGGGATCCGCACGGCGGCGACGACCGAACGAACGATCTCTTGCACGGTCTCGGGGTCGCTCCCCACCTCGGTTCCGAACCCTTCGGCGTGCGGGCAGCTCAGGTTGAGCTCTAGGGCCTGCACACCCGTCGCCGCCATCAGCGCCGCGAGACGGGCGAACTCCGCCGCGTCCCCGGCAAAAACCGAGCCGATCACAGGGGCGCCGGTCTTGAGGGCGATCGCGATCTCCTTCGGATACTCTTCGATCCCCGGGTTCGGGAGGCCCATCGCGTTGAGCATTCCCCACTCGCCGTAGGTCTCGATCGTTGGGTTGGGGTAGCCCGGACGCGGGCCGGCGCCAATCGACTTCGTGATAACGCCCCCCGCGCCGGCCGTCCACGCCCCGGCGAGAGAGTCGCCGCTCTCTCCCCAGATTCCGCTCGCCAGAAGAAACGGATTCCGGAGCGAGAGGCCCGCGCACCGCACCGAGAGATCCGACACCGGGGTGAGGCACGGGTGTTGCCCTTAAATCGGCTCGGACCGATGGCGCGGCCCCATGCACCTAGACCGTCTCACCGACGCGGCTAAAGAGGCTCTCGAAGCCGCCTTCCGTCGATCGGCGGAACTACGCCACCCGGCGGTGGAGCCCGAACACCTCCTAGCGGCGCTCATCGCCTCGCCGGACGCTCCTGCGACCGCGCTCCTCGAGAGTTTGGGGGTTGCGGTCGATCGCCTTACCGCGAGAATCGAGGAGCGGCTCCGAGCGCTCCCGACGGCCGAGCACGTCGCCCCGTCGGACCAGTACCTTACCCGCAGCCTCTCTCAGGTGGTCGATGCTGCTGAGGCCGAGGCCGCCAAGCGGAAGGACCGGTACACCACGGTGGATGAGCTCCTCCTGGGTCTCGTCTCGGTCGCGTCTCCGGCCAAGACGATTCTCGACGAGTTTCAGGTGACCCGCGGGGCCGTAGAGGCCGCCATGAACAACCTTCGGGGATCGGGCAAGCCCGTCGAGAGCCGGGGCGAGGAAGCGCAGTACCGTGCCCTCGAGAAGTACGGGCGGGACCTGACGGCCCTCGCGAGGGAGCGAAAGCTCGACCCGGTGATCGGGCGGGATGACGAGATCCGCCGGGTGATCCAGATCCTCTCGCGGCGCACGAAGAACAATCCCGTCCTGATCGGGGACCCGGGGGTCGGAAAGACCGCCGTCGTCGAGGGACTCGCCCTTCGCATCGTGACGCGCGACGTTCCGGATTCCCTGCGGGAGAAGCGGATCGTCTCGCTCGACCTCGGCTCTCTGCTCGCGGGGGCCAAGTTCCGCGGCGAGTTCGAGGAACGGATCAAGGCCGTCCTCAAGGAGGTCGAACGGTCCGAGGGTCAGGTCATCCTGTTCATCGATGAGCTTCACACGCTGGTCCACGCGGGAGCCACCGAAGGTGGGGCTCTCGATGCCTCGAACCTGTTGAAACCGGCGCTCGCCCGCGGCACGCTCCATTGCATCGGGGCGACCACGACCCAGGAGTACCGCAAGTATATCGAGAAGGACGCCGCGCTCGAACGGCGGTTCCAACCCGTCCCGATCTCGGAGCCCTCGGTCGAGGACACGATCTCGATCCTCCGGGGCTTGAAGGAGCGCTACGAGCTCCACCACGGGGTCCGGATCCAGGACGCGGCGCTCGTGGCCGCGGCGACCCTGTCGGCTCGGTACATCTCGGACCGGCACCTCCCGGACAAGGCGATCGACGCGATCGACGAGGCGGCGTCGAGCGTTCGCTTGACCCTCGACTCGCGGCCGGTCGAACTCGACCAGCTCTCCCGGAGGATTCGCCAACTCGAGATCGAGCGAGCCGCGCTCACGAAGGAGAAGGACGTCGCGAGCCGGGAGCGTCTCCGGGCCCTCGAGAAGGAGCTCGCGAATCTCAAGGAGCGCGAGAGCGCCCTCCAGGCGAAGTGGAAGAAGGAGAAGGAGCACGTGGAAAAGCTCCGCGCCCTCCGTGCCGAGCTCGATCAAGCGAAGGCCGAGGAGGAGAAGGCCGAGCAGGCCGGGGATCTCGAGACCGCAGCCCGGCTCCGTTACGGAAAGGTCCCCCAGCTCCAGAAGCAGGTCGAACCGCTGACCCAGTCGCTCGAAAAGTCCGGCGACGCGGGCCTACTCCGCGAGGAGGTGACCGAGGAGGACGTCGCCCGGGTCATAGCGAAATGGAGCGGAGTCCCCGTGAGCCGCATGCTCGAGAGCGAGACGAAGCGCCTCCTTCACCTCGAAGCGGAGCTCAAGGAGCGCGTCGTCGGGCAGGACGAAGCGGTGACGGCCGTGGCCCGCGCCGTACGACGGGCCCGGTCCGGCCTCGCGGACCCCAACCGCCCGCTGGGAACGTTCCTCTTCATCGGCCCCACGGGGGTCGGGAAGACCGAGCTCGCGAAGGCCCTCGCGGCGCTCCTCTTCCACTCCGAGCGCGCCCTCGTTCGGATCGACATGAGCGAGTACATGGAGAAACACACGGTGGCGCGCCTCATCGGCGCCCCGCCCGGCTACGTGGGGTACGAGGAGGGCGGTCAGCTCACCGAAGCGGTGCGGACCCGCCCCTACACCGTCATCCTGTTCGATGAGGTCGAGAAAGCCCACCCCGACGTCGTGAACGTCCTCTTGCAGCTGATGGACGACGGACGGCTTACGGACGGCCAGGGTCGTACCGTCGACTTTCGGAACACGATCGTGATCATGACGAGCAACCTGGGCTCGGACTTGATCGCCGACGCGAAGAGCGACGCAGACCTCCATCGCATCATCGAGCCCGAGTTGAGGGCCCACTTCCGGCCCGAGTTTTTGAACCGGCTCGACGAGATCGTCATCTTCCACGCGCTCACCGAGAAGGAGATCGTCGCGATCGTCGACCTTCAGCTCGCCCAGGTCGAGAACCGGCTTGAGGAGCGACGCCTCCGTCTCACGACGACCGAAGCGGCCAAGAGGCTCCTCGCGTCCGCCGGGTTCGACCCCCAGTTCGGTGCCCGCCCGCTCAAACGAACGATCCAGCGGCTCGTGGTCGACCCGCTCACGGAGAAGCTCCTCGCCGGGGAGATCCGCGACGGGAGCGAGGTACGGATCGACGTGAAGGACGGCGCGCTCACGCTCACGCCCGGCGGACGATCCCCCCGGAGCTAGCGTCGTGACGAGCGGCGTCACGGTCGCGGTGGTGGGGGCTCCGGACATCGCTCGGGAGCTCGGGAAGAAGGGAACGGCGTCCGACATCACGCTCTATAACGATGTCCACGACGGGCGCGCGGTGACGCTCGTCGAGCCGACCCAGTTCCCGGAGAAGTTCGCGTCGCTGCTGGCAGCGCTCGGCATGGCGGACCGGTGCCTCCTCGTCGTGACCGAGCTTTCCCGCACGGTCGCTGAGACGATCGCGACCGTCGAGGTCGAGGAGGTTCCGACGACCGTCGTGCTGGGTCCCGCGGTCGGAGAGGCCGAGATCGCTCGTGCGCTCAAGGGAGGATGGCTCGAGGGCGCGCCGCGCCTTCCGCTCGACCTCCTCTCGCTTCGGGGGACGATCGAGAGCTGGACCGCTCCTTCCGTGGACGGCCCGTTGTCGGTGCCGGTCGACCACGCGTTCCCGGTGAAGGGCGTCGGAGCGGTCGCGCTCGGCGTCGTCCGGAGGGGGACGCTGAGGGCGCGCGACAAGCTAAGGCTCTGGCCGACGCCGAAGCTCGTCGAGGTACGCTCGGTACAAGTTCACGACGTCGAGCGGAAGGAGGCGTACTGCGGCGAGCGCGTGGGGGTAGCGCTCAAAGGAGTGGAGGCTGACGAGATCTCACGGGGCCAGGTACTAGCTCCCGAGGCTTCGCTCGCGGAGGGGACGGCCCTCAAGGGGGGGCCCATCGCCCGGTGCCGTTACTACCGAGGCGACGCGGGTGAGGGCGCCCGAATCCACGCCGCGGTCGGTCTCCAGGTCGTCCCGGTGTCGCTCGATTCGCTCTCCTCCGACGGCGTGAGGATCACGACCGACCGTCCGGTCGTCTACACGGAAGGAACCCCCGTCTACCTCGCGGACCTCTCGGTGCCCGCCGGCCCGAGGATCTTAGGACGTACCCTGCTCCGCTAGTGCACGCGAGAGATGAGCGGCCCTGTCGGGGTCGCCCGTCTAGGCGAACATCGTGACCGATTCCTTGCGGAGCTCTTCTTCGCCGATGACCTTCTCGATCGCCCGGTCGAAGTCCGCCGTGGTCACGCTTTCCCGCTCCTCACGGATCGCCCACATGCCGGCTTCCGTGCAGACCGCGCGAATGTCGGCTCCCGTGGCCCCGTCGCAGCGGCTCGCCAGCGCCTCGAA
>JASHWY010000214.1 GCA_030043835.1 Thermoplasmata archaeon | reverse complement strand
CCGCCGTGAGCCCTCCCGTTGCGACCGACCCCTTCGCCGAGATGGACCGACTCTTCTCGGAGTTCCGAGACGACTGGCTCTCGACGTTCTGGCCGACGCTCCCAACGACCTTCTTGGGGCGCCCCGAACTCTCGGGCGGTTCGTTCCTGCCCGCCCTCGCGGACGTCGAGGACAGCGGAAAGAGCTACGAGATTCGGGTGGATATTCCGGGCGTCCCCAAGAACCAAATCGACGTCCGGGTCCATGGCGACGTGGTCGAGATCCGCGCCGAAGCCGGGACGTCCCGCGAGGAAAAGGGAAAGAGCTACCTGCGTCGGGAACGGACGTATCAGGGGTTCCAGAGGGCGATCCGACTCCCGGAGCCCGTCCTGGGGGAGAAAGTTGAGGCCCGCTACGAGAACGGGATCCTCACGGTCTCCGTCCCGAAGGTCCACCCGGCCGAAGAGCGCAAGGTCCCGGTCGCCTAGACGACCCGCCTCGCGAGGGGCCCAGGGCGATCGGCCCTTCCGGCCCCGTCCAACCCTTTCGCCCCTCCGGGGGACCGACAGGCGCTCTATGCCCATGGTAGCAAGGCGCCTCCGAACGCCCCTATAGGAGGAGGCAAAACGGACCTTAACCTCGGCGGGTAGGCCGCAGGGCCTACCCGCGGAGGCGAGTCGGTTCGAGGAGCTGAGAACGGGCGAAAGAGCACGCCCTCACGCCGGTCGAGGAAGGTTCCGAAGAGAACGCTCCCTCGTCGTCGGGACCGACCGGGCTACCCACGTGAGCTCCTACGGTTCGTACTCACGCGATTAAATCCCGAGGGGGGTCGTTCCTCGCCGAGTTCAATGTCCTCCTTGGTGGGACTTGCGCCACGATCGCCCCCGCTCGTGGGCGACCGTGCGGAAGGGACGAGCCGTTCCCCATCGACGGAGCGGTCGGTCCCGGACCGTCATCGGTTGGCGATCTTCGAGTGCTCGCTCGCCACCACGTCCCTCGATACCCTCGAGGCCCTCGACCGGCGAGCCGCTTTCGAACGGCAGAAGGAGATCTTCGCGGGCGCGAAGGAGATCTCCGAACTCACCGCGCTCCGCACCTGCCACCGATTCGAGCTCTACTGCTGGACTCAAGCTCCGCTGCGGGCCTGGAGGCACTTCGAACCCGTGGTTGGGTCGGACGGCGCATGGCGGACCCATCAGGATGACGCCGCAGTGATGCACCTCTTTCGGGTCGCCGCCGGCTTAGAGTCGATGGCGGTGGGGGAGCGCGAAGTGCGCGACCAGGTCCGTGCGGCCGCCTCGAACGTGTTGAGCCGCAGTCCTCGGGCGGTGCTCCGACCCCTCTTTCTGCGGTCGGTCCGGGCCGCCGAAGAGATGACCCCGAGGGTTCCGACCAGCCGATCCATCGCCGCGGTGGCGGCGTCACGGGTCCTGGAAGAGACCGCGCATCCGTTCCCGCGAGTGCTCGTCGTCGGCAGCGGGGTCGTGGGTCGTGCGGTCGCCGAGCTCCTCGCTCCCTACGGACGAGTGACCCTCGTCTATCGCTCTCGGCCCCCCGAGGCGTCGTTCCTCCGGGCGACGAACGCTCGCGCGGTCCCCTGGGAGAACCTGACCGAAGAGCTCGGCGTCGCCGACGTGGTCGTGACCGCGGCGAAGACCGGCGGGAGGATCATCGGCTCCGCCGCGCTGGCGTCTCGCCGCCGTCCTCTCGTCGCCGTCGACCTCGGGCTTCCCCGGAACGTTGACCCGGCTCTCAAAGACCATCCCGCGTTGCGGCTCATCGACCTCGAGGGGCTCCGTTCGCGAATTCCCGCCACATCGCTCACCGAGGTGGAGCAGGCGGTCGTGGCGAACGCTCGGGCGGCCGCCCGGGACGTCGCCGCGTCGGGGTTCGAATCCTGGGTGGATGCGTACCGCCGGGAGTCGGAGAGGGTACGGGCCGAGCTGCTCTCGGAGGCCCAATCCTCGCTCACGGAGCTTACGAACGCGGAACGGGAGGCGGTCGATCGTCTTACCCGCCGCCTCCTCACCCGCCTTTTGGGAGGGCCCACCCAGGGGCTTCGTTCGATCCCCCCGGGATCCGAGGGGGACGAGCGCCGCCGATGGGCGGTCGACCTCCTTCGGATCGGTCTCTCGCGGTCGTGACCGAGTCGGTCCGGGTCGGCACGCGAAAAAGCGCGCTCGCGTTGCGCCAGACCGAGCTCGTCGTAAGCGCGCTCCGACGCGAGGCTTCCGAGACCCGGTTTCTCGTGGTCCCAATCACGACGCAAGGGGACCGGTCCCGCTCGCCGTCCCAAGACTTGGACTTCACCGACGCGATCGATCGCGCCCTGGAGGAAGGTCGCATCGACCTCGCCGTCCACAGCACGAAGGACCTTCCGGCCCGCCCGACGAGGGCGGTTTCCATCGCCGCGTTCCCGCGCCGCGCGGACCCCCGAGACTGCCTTGTTCTTCGGGACGCGCGAGGCCTCCGCTCCCTTCCCCCTCGGTCGCGGATCGGTTCGAGCAGTCCCCGACGTCGCGCGCAGCTCTGGCGGGCGCGTCGCGACCTTGACGTGGTGGAGATCCGGGGGAACGTCGACACTCGACTCGCTCTCGTGCGCGGCGGTCGGGTCGATGGGGTGATCCTCGCGGCGGCCGGACTCCGTCGGATCGGGCGGTGGGACGAGGTCACCGAAGTCTTGGATCGACGAAGGTTCCTTCCGGCCCCCGGTCAGGGGGCCCTCGCCGTCGCCACACGAGCGTCCGACCGTGCGCTCGAGTCCCTGGTCCGTCCGCTCGACGACCGAAAAACCCGCGCCGCGGTCACCGCCGAGCGAACGTTCGTCGAGCGGATCGGTGGCGATTGCGACACGCCGCTCGGTGCCTTGGCGACGGTCCGCGGGAATCGGCTCACCCTTCGAGCGGAGATTCTCTCGCCCGACGGACGGCGCTCGGTCGGTGGGGCCCGCTCGGGAGCCCCGTCGTCCGCGAGGGCGCTGGGCGGTCTTCTCGCCCGGGACCTCTTACGTGCGGGCGCCGAGAGCTTTCTCGCCGAACCACCGCCCGCATGAGGGAACGGATGTCCCATCCCCGTACGAGCCGCATCGTCTTCGTCGGAGGCGCCGAAACGCTCTTGGGCGTCGAGCGGGGTCTCGCGCGGCACGGCGTCCGGGTGGACCGGATCCCAGCGTTCCGTTATGCACCGACCGCTCACGACCGCTTGCGCAAAACGCTCCGACGGTTCGGTGCCTACGACGTCGTACTTCTCACCAGCAAGGAGGCAGCCCGCGTGATGGTCGACCTCGGTGCGATACCCCGCTCCCAAGGCCGAGCCGCCCATCCAAAGATGGTCGTGGGAGGACCCGCGACCGCGCGCGCGCTCTCCGTCGCGGGAATCCGAGCGACCTGGAGCCCGAAGCAGGGAGTGGGGCGCGCCATCGCGGGCCGTCTACGGCACCGACCGCCGCTTCGGATCGTCTATCCTAGGTCGGACCGCGCGGGACCCGGACTCGCCGCTACGCTCCGGCGCCAGGGTCACACGGTGCTGGATCTCGTCGCCTATCGGGTCCTACCGGTGGGTCCCGTGAGCCGTTCGGCGCGGTGGAACCTAGCCCGCGCCGACCGGCTGGTGGTCACCAGTCCCTCCGCTCTCTCGTACCTGCGACGGGCGCTCGATACCCGCTCCTTCCGGGCCCTTCAGCGCCGGCGCACCCTCGTCGTCCTGGGCGAGAAGAGCGCGCGGTCCGCCCGGGGCCACGGGTTCCGGGACGTGAGGGTCGCGCCGAGCCTCTCCGATGCGTCGTTCCGGGACTTCCTCCTCGCGGAGCTTGACCATGCCCACTGAGCCTCTCCGACCCGCCCCTCGCCTTCGCCGGCTCCGCCGAAGCCCCTCGCTGAGGGAATGGACCGCGGAGACGCACCTCTCCCTCCGCCAGTTGGTGTTCCCGATCTTCGTCCGACCCGGTCGGGGTGCTCCGCAGGAGATCCCTTCGCTACCGGGCGTCGAGCGCCGATCGGTCGACGACGCGGCCCAGCTTGCCGCTCGCGCGATCGACGAGGGGATCGGCGCCGTCCTCTTCTTCGGGCTCCCTCGCCACAAGGACCCTCGGGGGAGCGAAGCCACATCGCCGGATGGCGCGGTCCCTCGTGCCGTGCGAGCGACCAAGGACGCCCGGCCGAACGCGATCGTGGTGACCGACGTCTGTCTCTGCGCGTACGCCTCCCACGGCCATTGCGGGGTGCTTCGGGGGGAGACCGTCGACAACGATGCCACC
>JASHWY010000213.1 GCA_030043835.1 Thermoplasmata archaeon | reverse complement strand
TCTCATCGGTATCCTCCTCTCCGGGGGCTTCGTCTGGCTGGAAGTGGGGCGGTACGCGACCCCCCAGGTCCCCGCCTCGCTCTTTGACGAGCGGCGGGAGCTGTTCGCGTACACCGCAGGGCTCTTCGTCGGGGTCCCGATCGCGGTCGTCTTCCTCCTCTTCTTCGATGCGATGGCGAACGGGGCCGTGCCCGGAGCCCTCCTGTTCCTCGCCCTCCTGATCCTGGGGACGGAGCTCGCCCAGTGGTTCCTTCTTCGCTCGCGGTTCTGGGGGCACCAAGCGAGCTCACCGTTCTACGCGCTCGGGTACCGGGCGTCGATCGGAGGGATCATGGTCCTCGCGCTGGTCTCGCAGTACTTCGGCGGCCCGGGAACGATTACCGAGGTCGGCATCGTCCTTCTCCTCGTGCAGTCGTTCGCGGTGCTGATCCTGGAGGTCGCCGGAGCGCTCCTCTCCCTGCGCGGTAGCCCCGAAGGCGGACGGGTCGGCGGAGGACCGGTCCCGGGGGCGGTCTTTGGAGCGGTCGGCTTTCTGCTCCTCGGCATCGGAGAGTTTTCGGGCGAGGCCGGGGCGTTCGGGGGCGCGGCCGTCGCGTTCCTGGGAGGATGCTTAGTCTATCGGCGGCTTCGCCCGCTCCTCGCCACGATCCCGTCCCCCGAGGCCGGGCCCCCCCTCCCGCGGGCCGGTGCCCCATCCGCGTTCCGGCGGCTCGATGCCGACCAGCCGAAGAAGTGAGCGGCCTCCCCTTCCGCCGAGCACCGCGAGTAAGGCCTCATAAGCCGAGTCGCCTCCCGCCGTCAGCATGAGCGCCCCTGCGGGAAAGCCTCCCATCTCCAGTCGGCTCCGCCACGGGCTCCGGAACTACCGGGCCGAGGTCGCGGCGGTGGTCCTCGCGGCCGGCGTTCTCTTGACTGTCCTGGCGCTGGGGTACTTCACGCCGCTCTCGAGCTCGTGGCCGTTCACGGCGATCGACCCGGAGACGAACACCCCGACGGCGAACTACAACCTCCTCTTCGTCGTACTCGGACCGATCGTGGCGATCGTCGGCGCCTACCTCGTGGGATCGTACGTGAACGCCCGCCGAAAGTTCGAGCACCTCATGGTCACGAAGAGCAAGGCCGAGTTCCTCCGCAACATCCCCGAGCTCGAGGACCTCCTCTGGGAGCTCAAGCCCTCGGACGAGGTTCGCTACGAGGCGAAGAAGGCCGAGCTCAAGGTGCGTCGCTGAGCGACCGTCGACCCTCGGTCGTCCGCGTTAAGTAGCGTTCCCCGGTCCACGACCCGTGGCGGCCCCACGCGGAAGCAAGGAGGTCGAGGGCTTCCGCTTTCGGCGACTGGAAAAGCCCGAGGAGTTTCGACAGGTCGACGAGGTGATTCGGGCAACGTGGGGGACCGAAGGCGCCGCCGGCCTCTCTCCGACGCTGCAGCGGGTCCTCCAGGATAACGGAGGACTCGTCCTCGGCGCCTTCGCGGACATCTACCTCGCGGGATTCTCGGTCGCCCTCCTCGGCTGGGACGGGACGACCCTCTACGAGCAGTCGTACCTCACGGCCGTTCGGCCCGAGTACCAGAACCACCACGTGGGCTTCCGCCTCAAGGCGTTCCAGCGGGACGAGGTCCTTCGGCTCGGGCTCTCGGAGATCCGGTGGGTCTTCGACCCGCTGCAGAGCCGCAACGCCTGGCTCATGGTCCGGCGGCTCGGAGGGCGCCCCGACCGCTACTACCCCCACTACTTCGGCCAGCTCCCGGACGAGATCAACCGAGGCCTTGAAACGGACCGGATCCGGCTCGTCTGGCCGATCACCTCGACGCGGGTCGAGGAACGCCTCGCCGGTCACCTTCCGAGCCGCGACGACGACCGCCTCCGTTTCGAAGGGTCGTTCGCGATCATAGAGACCGAGCCGAGCGAGCACGGATTGCGGGTCCCGACGGCCGTCGCGGAGCCCACCGGCCCCCAAGCGCATCTCGAGATCCCGTTTGACCTCGCGCTCATCCGTCAGCACGAGCCGAGCTCCCTGCGTCGCTGGCGTCACGCCGTGAGGGACGCGTTCCGGGCCGCGCTGGACGTGGGCTATGCCGTCGACGACTTCGCGGTGGTGCCGACGGATCACGAGCGCCGGAGCTTCTATTTCCTCACTCCGTCCTTGGCGCGGACCGATTCCCCGTCCGCGCCGGCGGCGTGACGGACCCTCCGGGAAGGGTATAACGGAGGGTCGCGCCTCGTCGAAGGGGAGACGATGACGGAGCGGGCTCGGACGGGCCGGCCGTCGCTCGTCCTCCTCGTGATCCTCCTTTCGGCCCTCGCGATCGGCGCGTCGGCGAGCGCGATCGCGGGTGCGGGAGGGAGTCCTCCGGCGCCGGCAGGCGGAGGCCCTTCGATCGCGATCCCGGCCTCGTGGGTCGCGTTTTCGCTCCTCGGCGCGGTGGCCGCAGGGATTGGTCTCCTCATCTACTACCGCATCACGAGCGACGTCCTACCGATCCCGACCCGACTGGTCGTCGTCGCGCTCGCTGCGATCCTGGTCGGGACTTTGTTCGTCGTCGTCGCGCACGCGGTCGTCGTCTCGGGGGGCATCGCCTCGACCCACGGCGCTCCCGCCAACGGCACGGCCGAGAAGGGGGTCAACGAGACCACCAACAATAGTCTTAACCGAACGGGGCCGGGCGGGGGCTTTTTCCTCGGGATCGCGTTTCCCCCGTGGACGTGGTTCCTCGCGGCCGTGGCCATCGCGATCGCGGTCGCGATCGTCGCCAGCCCGCCGGTCCGTGACCTTCTCTTCTCCCGCCGAGGTGGGGGCCGGCGGAGCACCGAGGCGACCGAGGAGGTCCGCACCGCGCTCTCGGGGGCGGTCCGGGACTTAGAAGGCGGCGACGACCCGCGCGCGGTCATCCGCGCCCTCTACGCGCGGCTCTTGAGTCGGCTCGCCCCGATCGTCGGGGACTTGGAGCCGGCGACGCCCGAAGAGATCCGGTCGCAGCACTTAGTCCGTCTTGGAATCCGCCCCGATGCGGCGACCGCGTTGACCCGGCTTTTCGAGGAGGCCCGGTACTCGACCCATCCCATGGACGAGGCCTCCAAAGCCCGGGCGCTGGCCGTGATCCGTGCGGCGGAGGCCGACCTTACGCGGAGTGCCCCGGCGTCATGAGGCTCCCGTTCGGGTGGTTCGCACCGGCCGTCGCGATCGCGGCGACGGGGATCGCCGTCTGGGCGGGAAGCGACCTTCGCATCGCGGTGCCCGCGACGGCGATCGCGGTGACCGCCGCGGGATTCCTCCTCGCCGAAGTCGCCCTGCGAACGTTCCGCCCCCGTCCCTCGGCCCCGGCTCCGCCGTCCGTCGATGTGAAGGCGAACCTCGGACGAGCGTTTCGCTCGTCGCGCTTCGGACGCGTCGAGATCCTCGTGACCCTCGATCGGGTCGAACGGATCCTCAAGAACCCGGGCCTTCCTGGCCGCTCGCTCGAGGAGATCGAGTCGGTCGTTCGGCTCCCACCGGCCGACTTTCGCGCGTACGTGCGTCGACGCCTCTCCGACCTCGAGCACGAGGCATGAGCCCTCCTAGCACCTCGGGGGGCCTTCGCTGGCGCCCCCGGACGTACCTACTTCTCGCCGCCGGGGCGATCTCCCTCCTCGGCGGAGTGGTGGTCCGGAACCCGGTCCCCCTTTTTCTCGCGCTCCCGCTCCTCATCGCCCCCGCGGCCGCAGGCCTCGCAGGGCCGCGCGGCGACCCCGAGACACGACTCGAATGGGGTGAGGCGGGCGACGGGGCGAACGTGACGATTTCGGGGAGGGTGACCCCGCGACCGGGCGTCCGCGCCGACGACCTCGTGGTGACGGTCGTCCGGCCGCCGGGATTGGCCGAGCGAGCGCCCCCTACGACGACGGTCGAGTCCGGGGCGGTGGTCTTCTGCCGGGAGTGGCTCGCCGCGGAGCCGACGATCGCCATCGTTCCACCCCCGTCCATCATCTGGAGAGATCCGGCCGGTCTCGTGGAGCGCGAGGCACCTCGGACGGCCGCCGAGCTCGTCGTCGTTCGGTATCCCCCCGAGCTCACCCGGCTCCACGCGGTGCGGCTCGACCGCACGACGGTCCTCCCCGGCGAGACGCTCTCCCGACGCCTAGGAGCGACGGGGGAGTTCTTCGCGATCCGGGACGCCGCCCCCGGGGACCCACCGCGCCGGATCAACTGGGTCGCAAGCGCCCGAGCCGGCCGCCTCCTCGCGAACGAATACGCGCTCGAACGCACCGGGGACGTCCTCCTCGTGCTGGACGCCCGGCCGACCGAGCTCGGCCCCGAGGTCGACGAGCACCTCCTCTCGATCGGGCGGGCCGCCGCGGAAGGGATCGCCGAATCGTTCCTCCGCTCGAAGGCCCGGGTCGGCCTCGGGGTCTACGGGGAGTTCTTGGACGTCGTGCCGCTCTCGACCGGTCGCACCCAGCGACTGCGCCTCCGGTCGGCCCTCTCCACGGCCCGCCTCGCAACGACCGCAGGACCCTCGGAGCGGTGCGGGATCGCGATGCGACGGTTCTTTCCTCCCGGGGTGACGACGATCCTCATCTCCCCGCTCGCGGACGAGCCGGCGTTGACGCTCGTCCCGCACCTGCGTCGCCGGGGATTTCCCCTCGTCGTCCTGAGCCCCTCCCCGATTCCTCTCCTCAAGGGTCCGGCGCGGCTCTCCCCGGAGGACCGGGAGCTTTCGGATCGGCTCACCCGGCTCCTCCGTCGCGCCGAGATCCTACGTACGTGGAACGACGCCCCGACCGTCGACTGGTCCGACTTTGGCTCGCTCGGAGGGTTCGTCGAGTTCCTACGCCGGCCCGCGCCCCGGAGGTTCGCATGAGGCCGCTCCTCAGTCGCCTCGGTCTTCCCGGGCTTACGCTCACGGCCGCCGTCGCGCTCGTCCTCGGCCACGCGAGCGATCTCCCCGACGCCGAGGGTCTCCTACTGGCCGTGGCGAGCGTCGCGCTCGCCACGGTCTTGCGCGTCGGTCCGTGGGCTCGGGGCCGGGAGGTCGCGATCGCTCCGGCCCTCGCGGCCCTCTTCGTTCTCGCCGCGACGACTCCGCTCTCCGCAGCCGCCGAGCTCCTCGCGGGGTCCGGAGGCATCGCCGCCCTCGTCTGATGGTCGACGACCCCGACCGGCCGCCGGGAGGCCTCGCGCGGGGAGCCTCCACGGTCGCGATCCCCGCGCTCGCCGTCGGGATCGCGTGGTCGGGAACGATCCTCCTGCCGACCGGGACGCTCGCGTTCGGTGTTGCCGCCGCTCTCCTCGCCCTCGTGCTGGCGATCGTCGCGTTCCTCGCGGGACGGCCGGACGTCTTCGACCGGGAGGAGGCGGCAACCTCTTACGCCGCCCGGCGCTAAACGGCGGCGACGCGGCCACGCGCCGCGCCCGGGCGCCGACGAAGGGTCCCTCTCGACTCAACGCGGACGGGTCGTCCGCCGAGGATGACGTGAGGACAACCCCGGTGTCCGACACCCCCGGCCGGGGTCAGACCGCCGAGAGGGCGCAGGCCTGCGGTGACGCGGATCGTTACGGCCGGGGAACACGACCTCGGGTGGGCCGCGGACCCCCTTATAATCGGGCTCGCCTGAGCGGCCCCGGGAGGGAGCGAACGTGAACGCCGCCGAAGCGCGCGCGGTTGCGGAGAAGATCCGGGAGGCGGTCCGGGTCGCCGTCGTCGGCCGGGACCGAGCGGTCGAAGAGATCCTCGTGGGACTGATCGCCGACGGGCACCTCCTGATCGAGGACCTCCCCGGTCTCGGAAAGACCCTCATCGCCAAGTCGTTCGCGAGCGCGCTCGGCCTTCAGTTCCAGCGGATCCAGTTCACCGCCGACCTTCTCCCGCACGACATCACCGGCGCCGAGATCCTCGACACGACGAAGGGAGGGTTCGTCTTTCGCCCGGGTCCTCTCTTCGCGAACGTCCTTTTGGCCGACGAGATCAACCGCGCGCCGCCCAAGGTCCAGTCGGCGCTCCTCGAGGCGATGCAGGAGTACCAGGTGACGAGCGAGCGGTCGACCTACCCGTTGCCCCGCCCGTTCCTCGTCCTCGCGACCGAGAACCCGATCGAGCTCGAGGGCACCTACCCGCTCCCCGAAGCCCAGGTCGACCGATTCTTAATGCGCCTCAGGATCGGCTACCCGACGCCCCAAGAGGAGACGACGATCCTCGACCGCCGGCGGGCGCGCAAGAAGGAGAACGCAGCCGTTCCGACGGTGACGAGCGCGGCCGAGTTCTTGGACCTCCAGCGGGCCGTCGAGGACGTCGAGCTCGAGGCGTCGCTCGTCGGGTACATCGTGAGCCTCGTCCGGGCGACGCGGGAAGACAGCCGGGCCGAGGTGGGTGCCTCCCCGCGCGGGTCGCTCGCGCTCCAGAAGCTCTCGCGGGCCCGGGCCCTCCTTCAAGGGCGGGACTTCGTCCTCCCCGACGACGTGAAGGCGCTCGCCGAGCCGGCGCTCTCCCATCGGATCCTCGTGAAAGCGGAACCGTGGATCCGGGGGGTCCGCGGGGACCAGGTCGTTCGGTCCGCCGTCGAGCGGACCCCCGTGCCGAAGACCTCGTAGGGCGACGACCCGGGCGCAAAGTGTTTTCATGGGAACTCGGGTCGGTGCCCCGATGGCGGAGCCTCCGCTCGTCGTCGTCGCGGACCCGATCGACGCGCGAGCGCTCGGCCGGCTTCGGGACGGCCCGTGCCGCGTCGTCGACGCGAGCGGCGATCCCGCGTCGCTGCCCGGTCCGCTCGCCGACGCCTGGGCGCTCATAGTCCGGAGCCGGACGAAGGTCACGGCGGACCTTATCGCTCGGGCGCCCCGGCTGGCCCTCATCGCCCGCGCGGGGGTGGGCGTCGACAACATCGACATGGCCGCCGCCGCGGCGCGCGGGATCCGCGTCGTGAACGCCCCCACGGCAGCGACCGCCAGCGTCGCCGAGCTCACCGTGGCGTTCTACCTCGCCCTCGTGCGCGGTCTCGCACCCCAGTTCGCCGCGACGCGCGCGGGCCGCTGGGAGCGGGGGAGCCACGGACACGAGCTCGCGGGGAAGACCGTTGGATTCGTCGGCTACGGCCGGATCGCTCGTGAAGTCGCGCGGCGCATCGCACCGTTCGGGGCCCGCGCGATCGCGTACGACCCGTTCGTCCCGAAAGCGATCGACGCGACCGCGATCGTTCCGTTCGAGACGCTCCTTAACGAGGCCGACCTCGTGAGCGTCCACGCGGCGCTCACGTCCGAGAACCGTCACCTTATGGACGCTCGGGCGTTGGGCCGGATGAAGCCGGGGGCGTACCTTGTCAACGTCGCGCGCGGAGCCCTCGTGGACGAGAGCGCCCTGCTCGCCGCCCTCAACGACGGACGCTTAGGCGGCGCCGCGCTCGACGTCTTCGAGGTGGAGCCCCCCATGAACCGAGCGCTGCTCGAGCACCCGCACGTGATCGCGACCCCGCACATCGGCGCCGCCACCGTCGAAGGCCAGGAACGCGCCGGGGCCGAGACCGTCGACGAGGTGCTTCGGGCCCTCAAGGGCGAGCCGCTGACCGCCCTCGTGACCCCGATGGTGGGACCGCGATGACCTTCGACCCCGAGACGACCACGTTCCTCATCGCCGGCCCCGTCCGGATCCATCCCCGGGTGCTCCGGGCGATGTCGACGCCGAGCTTGAACCACCGGGGGGATTTTTTCCACGGGGTCGTGGCGGAGATCCGCGAGCTCCTGCCCCAATTGTTCGGGACGAAGGGCCACCAGGTCGTGCTCACGGGGAGCGGGACCGCGGGCTTAGAAGCGGTCTACGCGGCGCTCCTTCCGAAGGACGGACGGACCCTCGTGCTCACCAACGGGAACTTCGGCGAGCGAACGAACGAGATCGCCCGCCGGTACTCGTCGCACGTCACGACCGTCTCGGCGCCGTGGGGGGAGCCGATCCCGGTCGAACCGGTAGCGACCGAGCTCGCGAAGGGCGACGTGAAGGCGGTGTGCGTCGTCCATAACGAGACGAGCGTCGGGCTCGCGAACGACCTCGCCGCCCTCGCACCCGTCGTGAAGGCGTCGGGAGCGCTCTTCTTAATCGACGGAATCAGCGCCGTCGCCGGGATCCCGGTCTCGATCGATGCGTGGGGGATCGACGCGGTCGTCGCGGGGAGCCAGAAAGGGCTCGCCGCGCCCCCGGGGCTCGCGATGGTCCACCTCTCGGACCGGGCGGTCGCCGCCCTCCAACCGGGAACGTTCTACCTCGACCTTCGCGCGCACCTAAAGTCGCTCGAGAAGAACGACACCCCCTGGACGCCGGCCGTGCCGCTCTTTCTCGCCCTTAAGGAGGCGCTGCTGCTCCTCAAGGAGGAGGGGCTCGCGACGCGCATCGAGCGCACGCACCGGCTCGCCGAGGCGACGCGAAACGCCGTGGACGCCCTCGGGCTCGAGCTGTTTCCCAACCGTCGGTTCGCGTCCGACACGGTGACCGCCGTGAAGAACCCGCCCGGCCTTGGCGACCCCGAGGTTCGCAAGGTCCTCGAGCGGCAGTACAACGTTCTCGTGCAAGGCGGGCAGGGAGCGCTCACCGGGAAGATCTTCCGCGTCGGGCATATGGGGATCGCGGACTGGCCGGATCTCCTCGTCACCTTCGCGGCCTTGGAGCGGGTCTTGAGCCGGGCCCGGGGCACCCCCGCTACGGGAGCGTCCCTCAAAGCGATCGTCGACCGGATGCCGTAGCGGGACGACGGCTAGATATCGACGATCACGCGCGCGCGACCCCGCTGGGGGTCGAAGACGAGGTCGTGGAAGGTAATCGCCTTCACCTCCGTGCGCACGGAATGGCGGGCGGCGTTGAACCGCTCCCCGGAGACGCTCGCGACGACCGCGGTCGGCGGGTTCCCGACGGGGCGGGCGTGGATCGCACGGCCGACGAACCCCTCGCTGTCGTAGAGCACGAGGAGCTCGGAGAGGAAGGCGACGACGAGCTCGCTCGGGTCCGTCCCCGACGCGCTCACCGCACGCTCCTCGCGCGGGCGGACCTTCCGCAAGTCGGTCATGAGCGCAAAGAGGCCGAGACCGAGCGCCTCGAAGAGGGCGGCGGGGGTGGGGCCGGTCGCCCAGATCCCGACGTCGGCGGTCGTCGGGAAGAAACCCCAGCGGCGGGACGGTAGGCCGCGTTTCCTCGTTCCGGTCGTGGTCGCGCCGAGGACGGACATCCGTTTAAGTGGTGAGCGGCTCCGCCGGGATTCACGGATGCGCGCCACGTTCGTGGTCCCCACGCTCAACGAGGGTCCGTCGATCGGCCACGTCTTACGGACGTTCCGTGCGGCGGCCGAGGAGGCGAACCGGACGATCTTTCGCGACGAGCCGATCGCCTGGGAGCTCCTGGTGGTCGACGGCGGCTCCACCGACGAGACGGTCGCGCACGCGAGGGCCGAGGGGGCGACGGTCCTCATCGAACGTCGGAAAGGGTACGGGAGAGCGTACCGGACCGGGTTCTCCCAAGCGACCGGAGACATCCTCGCGACGTCCGACGGCGACGCGACCTACCCCGTCGAGACGATCCCGGCCTTCGTGCGGAAACTCCTCGACGAACGGCTCGACTTCCTGACGGGGAACCGGATGGCGTTCTTGGACCGTCGGTCGATGACGACCGAGCACCGCGTCGGGAATCGGGTCTTGAACGCCTTCCTTGACCTCGCCTACCGCCGGCTCGTGAAAGAGCTCGCGGGAGGGACGCTTAAAGACAGCCAGAGCGGGTTCTGGGTCTTCCGCCGGGACGTCCTCGACCGAGTTCACTTGACGCAGGCCGGCATGGCGATGAGCGAGGAAATCAAGATCGAGGCGATGCTCCGGGGCCTCAAGGTCGTCGAGGTGCCGATCCAATACGGTGAGCGATGGGGGGCCCCCAAGCTCTCGAGCTGGCGAGACGGCCTCGAGAACCTCCTCTTCCTCGTCCGCAAGCGGCTCGATATCGCCCGCGAGGACCGCGGGGGGCCGCCCCCCGCGCCGCGCGAAGCTCCCGACACCGTCTCGCCGCCGTGAGGGGGAGGGCGCTACTGGGTCTTCCCGGCCCGCTCCCGAGACTTCACCCGAAGGCCCTTGTAGTGACACTTACGGCAGCGAATCGCCTTCGGAGGGTTTCGCGCCGAGCAGTTCATGCAGATCTTCTTGTTGAGGAGACGCTCGACGGCTTCCGGGAACGGCATAAAGAGGCGGGGGACCCTTCCTCCGCTATAAAACCTGGGGGGGTCAACGTCCGAAGGCTCTTTCTCGGCGCGAGTGCTCTTTCCTTCCGTGGAGTCGAACGGGGACGGAATCCTCCGCTACGGAGCCCTGGTGTTCGGCCTCGCGCGGCGGGCCGTCGAGGAGGCGGTCTCTCCGAGGGCAGGTCAGCGAGGCCTTGACGGTCCCGCGCCATCGCTTCCGCCCCTCTTCGAGGAGCCACGAGGCGTCTTCGTGACCTTGAAGCGGTTCCCGAGCGGCAGTCTTCGCGGCTGCGTCGGCTACCCGTTGCCCATCTACCCGCTCCGCACCGGGCTCCCTCGGGCCGCCGTCGCGGCCGCGACCGAGGATCCCCGATTCCCCCCGGTCCATCCGGCGGAGTTGGGGCGCCTCACGATCGAGGTCTCGGTCCTCACGCTCCCCGAGGTCGTCCGCGGCACGCCCGGGTCCATCGCCGAGACGGTCCGGGTGGGCCGCGACGGTCTCATCGTGGACGGGTACGGCACGAGCGGCCTCCTTCTCCCGCAGGTCGCCCCCGAGATGGG
>JASHWY010000212.1 GCA_030043835.1 Thermoplasmata archaeon | reverse complement strand
CCGGGCGGCCCGAGCGCCCCCGTGGGGGCCGGCGTGCTTTTAGAGGGGACCGGGTGGTACCCCCGCATCCATGGCCTGCACCTGCCGGAACCCCGCTCGGTGCCCGATCTGCAACACACCGGTCCGGGTGCCGCTCACGAACCTCGAGAACGCATCCGGCGGCGCGATCCTCGTCGACCGGTTCGCGCGCCGGGATTCGTCGACCTCCCGCGAAGGGCTTCGGAGCCTCATCCAGGGGTGGGCGACCTGTCCGGCGTGCGGACACACGATCCACTTCGAGCACTCCCGTTCGTGCGTCGCGGAAGCGCTCGCGGCCGCCGGCGTGCCGCTCGGAGAACGGGAGTCGATCCTTGCCAAAATCACGTTCCCCGAAGGGTAGCCGCGGAGCGCCGCCGGCGCCCGAACCCGAGTTCGTCGTCACCCCGTACGAGGTGAAGGGCCGGGTCGATTACGACCGGCTGAGGGAGCAGTTCGGCACCCAGGTACTGGGGCCCGAGCTCCTCGCGAAACTCCATCAGGTCGCCGGCGCCGATCTCCACCCGCTCTTGACGCGGGGAGTCTACTACTCGCATCGGGACCTGGGGCCGCTCTTGGACGGCTATGCGAACGGGAAGCCGTTCTTCGTCTACTCCGGTCGGGGGCCTTCGGGACCTCTCCATACGTCCCACCTCGTCCAGTTCGACCTCTGTGCCTGGCTCCAGCGGCGGCTCGGCGTCCCGATGTACATCCAGATCACGGACGACGAGAAGTTCTGGGCGCGTTCGGGCCTCTCCCGCGAGGAGACCCGCCGCTGGGGGCTCGAGAACCTCTACGACATCCTCGCGCTCGGCTTCGACCCCAAGCGGACGCACGTCTTCTTCGACTCCCGGTCGATCGCTGCCCTCTACCCGCTCGCGATCCGGGTCGCGAGAAAGATCCCCTACTCGACCGTGAAGGCGGTCTTCGGCTTCGAGCCGAGCACCAACATCGGCCTCGTCTTCTTCACGGCGCTTCAGAGCGTCCCGGCCTTCTGGCCGTCGTGGGCCGAGGGACGGAGCATCCCGTGCCTCATCCCGTGCGGGATCGACCAGGACCCCCACTTCCGCTTGACGCGCGACATCGCCGACGGGCTCGGGTACCCGAAGCCCGCCCTCATCCACACGCGAATGATCCCCGGGTTGCTCGGGGAGGCGGCGATGTCGACGACCGCGAACTCGAGCGACAACGCGCTCTTCTTGAACGACCCGCCGAAGACCGTCGAGCGCAAGATCCACAACGCGTTCACGGGGGGTCGTGCGACGGTCGAGGAGCAGCGGCGCCTCGGCGCCGTTCCCGAGATCTGTTCGGTCTGGGCCCTCTGGAGGACCCGCTTTGCGGAGTCCGACTCGAAGTTCGACGAGATCACCCGGCAGTGCCGGTCGGGCGAGCTCATGTGCGGGGACTGTAAGGCCCAGCTCTTGGAGCGAGTCCAGGCATTCTACCGTCAGCACGAGGTCGCGCGGGAGACGGCGAAGACGTGGGCCGAATCGGCGATCGTGACCGAGGCCCCGAGACCGCTTTAGCGGTGAGCCATCGTCACCCGACCTCGGGCCGGCGCCCGGGGGGTCGCGGGCCCTCCGGGACGGGCGCGGGCCGCCCCTCGTCGCCTACGGTATCCTCCTCGGGTCCGCCTTCCACCACGGTGAGGAGCCTCAGCATCGGTCGGAAGAGGGAGTTCTGGGCGCGTCTCGGGTCGAGCGTGTAGGCGCGTTCGTACGCGGCGACCGCCTCCTCCTCCTCGCCGAGGCTGAGCAGCGATAGGGCGAGCTCGAGCCAGCTCTTCGCCTCCCGGCTTCCCTCGCGGTCGCCGGCCTCTTCCACGTGGTCGTCGGCCGGGCGCTCCTCACGATCGGGTCCTGGCAGCGCGGGCGGCACGTCGCGCGAGAGGACGAGCGCTCGCTCGAAGGCGACCGCGGCTCCGGCCTCGTCGCCCGACTCCGCGAGCGCGACCCCGAGCCGGTGCCAGCCGACCATGTCGTCGGGGACGAGCCCCACCGCGTGGCGATACGCGGTCGCCGCCTGCATCCATTCCTCCCGGAGGGAGCGCGCCACGCCGAGATGGAACCACGCCTCACCGTTCCCGGGCGCGAGCCGGATCGCCCGGGCGAGCGCCTCCTCGGCCTCCGCCCCTCGGCCCAAGTGCGCGAGGCAGATCCCGTAGTACGACCACGAGCGTGCGTCGTCCGGCTGGTCGCGGAGAACGTCGCGGAACGCATTCGCCCCGTTCTCGTAGTCCTGTCGAAGGAAGTAGTGGACTCCGATATCGTAGCGCGGGTGCACGGGAGGACCCGTGCGGCCACGTCCCTCGAGGGCGAAAAACCTGCCGCCGTAGGGGCACCCGGCCCCCGCGGGCGCCCAGCCCCGAGCGAGGCGCGCCGGCGGTCGGGATGTTCGAACCTAAGAGGTAGGGGCGTCTCCCACCCTCGAGCGCAGCGCCGCGGTCGGGCTCGAGCGCGGGCGGGGAGTGAGGCGTGGGAGACGGCGATCGACGACTCACGGTGAACGGGAGTCTACGCTCGGTCCCTGCCAATCCTCCCCGCAGCCTTCTCGACGTCCTCCGGTACGACCTCGGCCTCACCGGCACCAAGTACGGGTGTGGCGAGGGACGGTGCGGGGCGTGCACGGTGCTGCTCGATGGGGTGCCCGTGAACGCTTGCCAGATCCCGGTCGATGAGGTGGGGGACCGCTCGATCACGACCGTCGAGGGCCTCGCCTCACGAGGCGAGCTCAACGCGGTCCAGCAGGCGTTTGCCGAGCTCGGCGCCTTCCAGTGCGGCTTCTGTACGCCCGGGATGATCGTGCGTGCGACGGCGCTGTTGCGGGACGATCCCTCGCCATCAGAAACCGAGATCCGAGCGGCTCTCAACGGGAACCTCTGCCGGTGTTGCGGGTACCCTCGCATCGTGAGGGCGGTCGAGCGAGCCTCCGAGATCGGTCGGTCGGGGGGCGGACGGCCATGACCGTGCTCGCGCGCCCGCGACGACCCTGGGACCGGACCCCCGCCGGCGAGCGGGAGTACTTCGAGCTCCTAGGACCGGGGCTCGTCGTCGTCCTCCCTCCCCGCCGTCCGGGGCGCTCCGGCTCCACGGAGTGGCTGCCGCCCACCGGGGGCGGGTGGATCCACGTGGGAGCGGACGGACACATTCGGGCGTTCACGGGAAAGGCCGAGGTCGGCCAGGGGACGCGAACCGCGCTCTCGCTCGTCGTCGCCGAGGAGCTCCGAGTCTCCCTCGACCGCGTGGCGCTCGTGATGGCCGACACGGACCTCTGCCCCTGGGACATGGGCACGTTCGGAAGCCGGTCGATGCCCGACGCCGCGCTCACCCTCCGCACGACCGCCGCCGGCGCTCGGGAAGCGCTTGTCGGTCTCGCGGCGGAGAGAGCCGGTCGGCCTCCCTCGGAGCTCGAGGTCCTCGACGGAACGGTCGGGGTCCGCGGCGGCTCCTCCTTCGTTCCGTACGGCGAGCTCGTGCGGGACCGCAATCGCGTCGTCGTCGCCTCGGCCGACGGTCCGTTGACCCCCCCCACCCGGTGGACGCGTGCGGGCCACCCGGCGATCGACCCCGAGGCCCGGGACGTGGTCACCGGTGGGAGGGTCTACGTCTCCGATCTTCGCCGTCCGGGCATGCTCTTTGGGGCCGTCCTCCGACCGCCACGGTACGGTTCCCATCTCGTCGACGCCGAGCTAGATGCCGCCCGTCGCCGGCCGGGGACCACGGTCGTCCGAGAGGAGGGGTTCGTGGGGGTGGCGGCCTCCACTCCCGCGGGAGCGAAGGCGGCCCTCGCGGACGTCCGAGCCCGCTGGCGGGACGACCCCCAGCCGACCGGACGGGAGGTCGAAGCCTACCTACGGACCCACCCGAGGAAGGAGGACGACTGGGACATGGACGAACGGATCGTTGGCGACGTCGAAGCGGCGCTCGTGGCCGCGCCCGTCCGACTCGAAGCGACGTACCGAACGGCGTACATCGCCCACGTCCCCCTCGAGACCCGTTGCGCGGTCGCCGAATGGGAGGGGACCCGCGTCACGATCTGGGTCGGCACGCAGACCCCGTTCCCCGCCCGGGACGAGGTCGCGGAGGCCCTCAACCTGCCGGTCGAGGCGGTGCGCATCATCGTCCCACCCACGGGCTCCGGTTTCGGAGGTAAGCACGGAGGCGAGGTCGCGATCGAGGCCGCCCGGCTCGCGCGGGCGGCGGGCCGACCGGTGCGGGTCGGGTTCAGCCGCGAGGAGGAGTTCCGGTTCGGCCACTTCCGGCCGATGTCGATCGTCGACGTTCGGGCCGGTGCGGAAAAGGACGGCCGGCTCACCGCGTGGTCGTTCCACAACATCAACGGAGGCGCCGCCGCGATGTCCCCGCCGTACCGCATCCCCCACCAGCGGGTCGATAACGCGCTCTCCACCTCCCCGCTTCCTCAGGGGCCGTACCGGTCCCTCGCCGCCGCAGCGAACAACTTCGCGCGGGAGTCCGCGATCGATGAGATCGCCCACCGGGTCGGCGTCGACCCGCTCGTCTATCGGGAGAGGATCCTCGACGACGAGCGCCTCACCGCGGTCCTCCGTCGCGCGGCCGAGCGGGCCCACTGGTCCGACCGTGGGCGCCGCCCGGGAAAGGGGTTCGGCCTTGCGGTCGGGCTCGAGAAAGGAAGCCGGGTCGCGACGGTGGCCGAGGTGACCGTGGCCGGGGACCGCCGGCTCTCCGTCGACCGGCTCAGTGTCGCGTTCGAAGCCGGAGCGATCGTGAATCCCGACAACCTCCGAAGCCAGGTCGAGGGGGCCGTGGTCATGGGGCTGGGCGGAGCCCTCTTCGAGGCGATCCGATTCGACCGTGGGATCGTTGAGAACCCCCGGCTCTCCGAGTACCGGGTGCCGCGTTTTTCCGACCTCCCCCAGGTGAACGTCGAGCTCCTCGACCGCCCCGACCTCCCTCCGGCCGGCGCCGGGGAGACGCCGCTCATCGCGGTCGCCCCGGCGCTCGCGAACGCGATCTTCGATGCGACGGGGGTCCGCCTTCGCTCGCTGCCGCTGGTGCCGGACGGGATCGTTCCCGAAGTGCCGGCCGGCTGAGCGGTTCCTCGGGTTGATGGCCCGGGGCCCACCTCCCGCGCTAGGGTGGCGCACACGGGTGGGCTTATATGCCCCGGCGCTCCCTTGAGAGTAAGGAATCCGCGAGCCAAGCCCGAATCGAGCGTCCCGCCCGTCCTACTTTTGCGACGAGTGTCCGCACGACGAGTACCGCGCGAGGATTCCCCCGAAAGAAAACGAAACGCGGAACGCGGAGCGAAAGAGGCGACAGAAGATGGTGGACAAACCCCTGACGAAAGTGCGAGACCTAACGCCGAACTCGAAGCAAGTGAACGTCCTTGCGAAGGTGCTCTCGATCGGAGAGCCCAAGGAGGTCATGGGCAAGTTCGGCGACCCGAGGAAGGTGTGCGAAGCGGTGGTCGGCGACGATACCGCGACGATCACGCTCTCCCTCTGGAACGAACAGATCGGAACGATCGCGAAGGACGAGGTCATCCTCGTCGACAACGGCTACGTCTCCTTGGTGCGCGGCCACATGCGGCTCAACGTGGGACGGTACGGCAACCTCTCGAAGTCGACGGAGTCGATCGCCGAGGTCAACCAGTCGCTCGACATGAGCCAGCAGGAGTTCGAGAACGAGCGGCGCTCCTTCGGCGGCGGCTACCGCGACCGCGGCTCCGGTAGCTATGGTGGCGGAGGCGGCCGGTACTCGGGTGGCGGCGGTGGTGGCGGGGGCCGAGATCGCTCCGACACCTACAAGCGCTACTAGGTAGCACGGGCCGGCGCCATTCGCAACCTCTTCCCCCGCCTCCTCGGCGGGGGCCTCTCCGTTTTCGCGCATGTCGGTTAAATAGGTCAACCCGTCTCGGCCGGTCGCGATGCCGGACGAGCCGCGACTCCTCACCCTCTACGTCCAGTCGAAGAAGGCGGTCACGACGTTCTACCGCTCGCCGGTCGGGCCCCTCGTTCCACCGGTGAGCCCGGGGGTCTCGG
>JASHWY010000211.1 GCA_030043835.1 Thermoplasmata archaeon | reverse complement strand
GAGCGATGGAGATCTCCGAGAAGCTCGCGGACGGAAAGCTCGTCGATGCCGACTACCTCGAGCGAGCGATCCTCCTCTGGAGCCGGTATCTCGGCGAAGTGCACGCACCACGGCTCGAGCTGTTCCTCGAAGCGGTCCCTCGGGCAACGGGTCCTGTCGGGTCCGGCGAACGATCCCCTCGCTTCCGCTCCCACCGGGCGCTCGCGAGGGAGGGGGCTTCCCCGGCCGAGTGGGACACGGACCAGCTCAACGAGATCCGTGAGGACAAAGTCCGGGTGGCCGAGCGGTGGGGCGGCCTTCGCGATGGGGTCGCTGCGTATCGCGGCAAGCTGTTCCGGGCGGCGCAAGGGCTCGCCTCCCTGCTGCGCAACGGAGCCTTCTCGGACCGAGCGTGGCTCCAGTACGAGCACGAGGTCGTCCAGAAGTTCGAGGGCCGCCCGATCGCCCCCGACGTCGCGGGCCGGCTCCGCGAGGGGATCGCCGCCTCGGAACCCGTCCGGGGCGAGCTCGAAGAGGAGATCCGACGGTTCCTGAGCGAGGCGATACCGCTTGCGCCAGGCCCGGTCTAGATCTCCGGACCCACCACGCCGGGGCCGCCCACCTTCGGCGGTGCCGCGCCGCTAGTCGGTCGAATACAGAGGGTACCCCGGCGTCCACCGCGTGGCGACGACACGTTCCGTGAGCTCCGGGGGTGGGCAGAACGGGGCGACCCCGTCCCGCTGTGCGGCCAACCCGACGGCCACGGCGATCTCCAAGGCGAGCGCTCGGAGGTCGGCGATCCCCGGAAGGAGCGGGGCCTCGGGATCCTTTGCTGCGGGACTGTTCTCTCCCAGGGCTTGGGCCGCCGCCAAGATCATGCCGTCGGTCACCCGTCGCGCCTTGCTGGCGATGATCCCGAGCCCGAGGGCCGGGAAAATGTAGACGTTGTTACACTGGGCGACCCGGATCGTCCGACCGGCGTAGGAGACCGAAGGGAACGGTGAGCCGGTCGCCACCAGGGCTCGGCCTTCGGTCCAGGTAAGGAGGTCGCCCGGGACCGCCTCCGAACGTTGCGTGGGATTGGAAAGCGGAAGGATGATCGGCCTCGCCACATGCCGCGCCATCTCCCGGACGATCGGCTCGGTGAACGCTCCCCCGACCGTCGAGAGGCCGATCAGGATCGTCGGATGGGCCCGCTCCACCACGGTCGCGAGCCCAATCGATTTCCCCGGCTCTACCGGACCATCCCCGACCGGTTCCGCGGGTTGAGCATACCGTTGCTGGTCGGGGGTGAGGTCGGATCGCCCCGCGTGGAGGAGCCCCTTCGAGTTGACGAACCAGAACCGGCGCCGGGCCTCGGAGTCGGGGAGCCCTGCGTGGACCATGGCGTCCTTGAGGTAGTCGGCGACGCCGAGGCCGGCGGATCCGGCTCCCAGGATCGCGACCACCTGGTCCTGAATCGGGGCCCCCGTGGCACGCACGCCTCCGAGGACGGCCCCGAGGACGACGGCCGCCGTTCCCTGGATGTCGTCGTTGAACGTCAAGAGCTCGTCGCGGTACCGCTCTAGGATCGGCCGCGCGTGCTGGACGGCGAAATCCTCCCACTGCAGGCAGACGTGCGGCAGCTCCTGCTTCACGGCGCGGACGAACCGGTCGATGAAGTCGAAATACTCCGCATCCCGGACCCGCTCGTGCCGCCAACCCAAGTACTCGGGGTCCTGGAGGCGCTCCGGGTTGTTCGTGCCAACGTCGAGGAGGATCGGGAGCGTCCGCTCCGGGCGGATGCCGCCGATGAGGGTGTAGAGGGAGAGCTTCCCGATCGGGATGCCGAGGCCCCCGGCCCCCTGGTCGCCGATGCCGAGGATCCGTTCTCCGTCGGTCACGACGATCACATCGACCTCCGCATTCGGACGGTTCCGAAGGAGCCCGGGGAGCGCGTCGCGCAGCGGGTAGGGGAGGATGAGACCCCGAGGCCTACGGTAGATGTGGCTGAACTCCTGGCAGCCGAGTGCCACGACCGGCGTGTAGACGATCGGCATCATCTCCTCCATGTGGTCGAGGAGAAGGCGGTAGAACAGTACCTCGTTGGTGTCCTGGAGGGCGCGTAGGTAGATGTGGCGCTCGAGGTCGTCGGGCTTGCGCTGGAAGGCCCGGTAGGCGCGCCCCACCTGCTCGTCGAGCGTCTCGACTTGGGGCGGCAGGAGCCCATGGAGGCGGAGCGCGGACCGCTCCTCTTCCGTGAACGCCGTGCCCTTGTTGAGAAGGGGAGTCTCGAGAAGGTCCATCCCGCGGAGGCGGGGGAGCGGCTCAAGGGGAGGGCTGGGTGCCGTGACGCTTGTCACACTCCGACCTCCTCGGACGAACCGCGCGCGGAGCCACGGACGGAGCGCCCGGAGGTCGCGGGCAGCGGTTCGCGCTTCATGATCTTCTCTCGCCGTCCAACCGACCTTCCCCCGGCCGCCGGTGACGAGGACCGGGGAGCCTCGCCTACGTAGGTGAGCCACGAGGCGTACCGGTCCGAACGGCCGTGGATCGCGTCCTCGTAGCGCTGTTGGAGAAGCCGCGTGATCGGATACTCCCCGGTCCCGATCGGCCGCCCGTCGACCTCCCGGATCGGGGTGATGCCCGCGGCCGTGCCGGTGTAGAAGAGCTCGTCCGCCGAGAACAGTTCCTCTCGCGTGAAGTCCGTGCGCTGGAACGGGAGCGGCTCGTCGGCGACGAAACGGATCACCGAGTCGCGCGTGACGCCCCGGAGGATCCCCGAGCTCGCTGGGGGGGTGCTGACCACCCCGTTCTTCACCCGAAAGATGTTCTCCCCCGGTCCCTCCGCCACCATGCCGGCCGAGTTCAGCAGGATCGCCTCGTCGTACCCGGCACTCGAGGCCTCCATCTTCGCGAGCCCCGAGTTCGCGTAGTTGGCCGCGCATTTCGCCTGAGGGGGCAGGCTGCGCGAATCGATCCGGGACCAGCTCGAGACCGTCGCCCGGACCCCCCGCCGTACTCCCTCGTCCCCGAGGTACGGTCCCCAGACCCACATCGCCACCGCGACCTCGACCCGGCTCTTGGTGGGATCGAGCCCCATCTCCCCGTATCCCGAGAAAGCGATCGGTCGTAGGTACGCCTCCGGAATCTCGTTCGATTGGATGAGGTCGATACACGCGTGAGCCAGCGCCGCCTTGTCGAACGGGAGCGCCATCCGGTAGACCTTGGCGCTGTTGAGGAACCGGTCCAGGTGCTCGCTGAGCCGGAAGATCGCCGAGCCCCGAGGGGTCTCGTGGCATCGAATTCCCTCGAAGATCGAGTACCCGTAGTGCAGTCCATGGGTGAGCACGTGGACCCGCGCGTCGTTCCAGTCGACGAGCTTTCCGTTGAGCCAGATCGTCTTGAGGGCACGCACCCCGACCATGACGGTCATTCGGGCGTCCGCGGATTAAAATGGCGGTCAAGCGAACCTGACTGACGCTTAATCCATCCTCCGGGCGCTCCCTTCCTCGGTGAGGAGCCTTGATGGAGATCCGATTCCACGGCCGCGGTGGCCAGGGGGCAGTGATCGCCTCGGAGCTCCTCGCCCAGGCCGCCTTCCTCGACGGACGAGAGCCTCAGAGCTTTCCGTTCTTCGGCGTCGAGCGACGCGGTGCGCCGGTCACGGCGTACGCCCGGATCAACGACCGACCGATCCAAGTGCGGACCTCGATCGAGCGACCGGACGTGGTGGTTGTGTTGGACCCGGGACTGCTTAACACCATCCCCGTGACCGAGGGCTTGAAGGAAGGCGGCCTCCTTCTCGTGAACACCCGGCGGGCGCCCGAGGAATTGCCCGCGCCACCCTCCATCCGACGGGCGACGGTGGACGCGAGCCGGATCGCCCTCTCGCACGGCCTCGGAACGCCTGCCATGCCGAT
This sequence comes from Thermoplasmata archaeon, assembly GCA_030043835.1. Taxonomy (GTDB): domain Archaea; phylum Thermoplasmatota; class Thermoplasmata; order Lutacidiplasmatales; family UBA184; genus Lutacidiplasma. The sequence goes on along the minus strand of JASHWY010000211.1, from coordinate 9,971 downwards.
CGTCAACACCGCGACGCTCGGGGCCCTTGCGGGGGCCACGGGGATCGTTACGCTCGGCGCGATCCGGGAGGCGATCGACCTGTACGTTCCGTCGCATCCCGCCGAAAACGTGCGGGCGAGCGAGGAAGGGTTCCGATCGGTCCGTGTGGCCGAATCCACGGCCGCTCCCCTCGCGGTCTCTGCGGGGCGATCGCCGGCGCTGCTCGTGCTACCCGAAGGACCGATCGCCACGACGCCCAGCTACGGAATCCACACCGCCGCCTGGCGGTCGCTCACGCCGGTCGTCCACCTCGAGCGATGCACGCGCTGCAACTTCTGCTGGAAGTTCTGCCCGGATAACGCGATCGACTTCGACGCCCATGGCTACCCCGTCATTAGACTCGAGTACTGCAAGGGGTGCGGAATCTGCGCCGAGGAGTGTCCGCCCCGAACGATCGAAATGGTCGCGGAGGGGTAGAGGAAGCGTTCCATGTCGCGGATCGTGATCTCGGGGAACTACGCTCAGTCGTACGCTGCGCTCCTCGCGAAAGTTCAGGTCATCTCCGCCTACCCGATCACCCCCCAGACCTCGATCGTCGAGAAGCTCGCGGACTTCGTCGCCTCCGGCGAGCTCCCGGCTCAGTACGTCCAGGTCGAATCGGAGCACAGCGCGCTTCAGGTGTGCATCAGCGCGGCCGCGCTCGGTGCCCGAACCTACACCGCGACGTCGAGCCAGGGGCTTCTCCTGATGCACGAGCTCCTTCATTGGGCGTCGGGGATGCGCGCCCCGATCGTCATGGGCGTGGTCAATCGCGCGGTGGCTCCCCCGTGGAGCCTCGGCGCGGACCACACCGACACGATGGCCCAGCGGGACACGGGGTGGATCCAGTTCTACGCGGAGAGCAACCAGGAAGTGCTCGACACGGTCCTTGAGGCCTACCGGCTCGCCGAGGATCCCGCGGTCCGTCTCCCGGCGATGATCACCGAGGACGCGTTCTATCTCTCCCACACCGTGGAACCCGTGGACGTACCCGCTTCCGAGGTCGTCGACCGGTTCCTTCCGCCGCGGGACGCCCGCGCGGTCCTCCATCCGGGCACCGTGGCCCGCCTGGGTTCGTTCACCGGACCCGACCACTACGTCGAGTTCCGGCGAGAGGTGGCGCGAGCGATGGAGCACGTTCCCGAGACGTTCGAGACCGTCGAGGCGGAGTACGAGCGGGCGACGGGACGGTCGCACGGCGGTCCGATGCCGACGTACCGGGCCGACGACGCCGACGCGGTCCTCGTGACGATGGGAACGGCCACGACCACCGCACGCGGCGTGGTCGATGAGCTGCGGTCCGAAGGGAAGAAGGTCGGGCTTGCGAAGCTACGGCTCTTCCGCCCGTTCCCGACACCGGCCGTCCGCGACCTCGCCGCGACCGTCGACCGGCTCGGCGTCATGGACCGTTCGTACACCTTCGGCGCCGCCGGAGCTGCCGCGACGGAGGTCGCGGCCGCCCTCTACGGGGCCTCGCACCGGCCGACAGTCTCCAGCTTCTTCTCCGGGATCGGTGGCCGGGATGTGACCCCCAGCGAGGTCCGCAGGATGTTCGCGGCCCTCCTCGCCGGGGAGCCGTCCGAGATCCGATGGATCGACCTTGAGGAACAGGAGGCGAAGGCCGATGGCTAAGCTCACGATCCCCGCGGAAGAGCTCATGTACCCGGGGCACGCCGCGTGCCCGGGCTGTGCTCCGGCCCTCACCATGCGCCTCCTCCTGAAGGCGCTCGGACCGAGAACGGTCGTGTCGATCCCCGCGTGCTGCTGGACGGTCATCGCCACCTCCTACCCCACGACGGCGCTCGGAGTCGCCGTTCTCGATAATCCGATCGAGGCGACCGGGGCCTCCGTTTCGGGGCTGCGTGCGGCCGCGGACGCGCTCGGATTGAAGGACGTGAACGTCGTCGGGTTCGCGGGGGACGGCGGAACCGCCGACATCGGCCTCCAGGCCCTGAGCGGGATGCTGGAGCGCCGAACCAACGCGATCTTCGTGATGTACGACAACGAGGGGTACATGAACACCGGTGTGCAGCGGAGTGGGGCGACCCCTCTCGGAGCCTGGACTACGACCACGCCCGTCGGTGGATCCTCCGGAGGGAAGCCTGAGCCCAAAAAAGACATCATGGGGATCGTGTTGGCGCACCACCCCATCTACGCGGCCACGCTCAACCCGTCGTTCCCCGAGGATTTCGTGAGAAAGGCGGAGAAGGCCCGGTCCCTAGCCGGCCCCCGGTTCCTTCACGCCCTCACGCCGTGCCCGCCGGGCTGGAAATACTCATCCGAGGAGACGATCCGGTTGGGTCGCCTGGCAACCGATTCGGGGATCTTTCCGCTCTTCGAGGTTGAGAACGGGATCTACCGCATCACACGGAAGGGAGGAGCGCTCAAGCCGGTCGACGAGTATCTCCGGGCCCAGGGCCGGTTCCGCCACCTCGGCGACGACGACGTCCGACGGATCCAGGAAGACGTTCGCTTCCGTTGGGAACGGCTCCTTAGGCTCGAAGCCGAATCCGCGAACCTCGTAAACCCCGGAAGCCTGCGATTCCCGGGCCCATGGATCGGCGAGAGAGCCGGGATCACTGGGACTCTCGAAGCAGACGGATGACCTCTTCGTCACTCACGGGCGCGAAATCGTCGTACCACTCTCCGACCGCGAAGAACGGACGGGGGAGCATCAAGGAGACCACCTCATCGGCCTCGCGCTTGAGAATCTCGTAGGACTCGGGCGGGCAGACGCCGAGGGCGATCACGATCCGTCGGGCCTTCGCCGCGCGGACGGCCCGCGTGGCGGCGACCACTGTGCCACCGGTGGCGACGCCGTCGTCCACCAGGATGACGAAACGACCCTCGAGCGGTTCGCGTGGCCGATGGTCCCGGTAGGTGAGGGACCGCCTCTCGACCTCGCGGCGCTCCTCCTCAATCGTCCTTCTAAGATCGGATTCGGTTAATCCGGCCTCGAACACCCGGGGGGTGTCGAGGTACTGGTAACCCCCTTCGACCACGGCCCCCAGGCCGTACTCCGGGTTCCCGGGGGCGCCGATCTTTCGAACGATCAGCACGTCGAGGGGTGTATGCAACCGCCGGGCGATCTCGAAGGCCACGGGCACCCCTCCGCGGGGAAGGGCGAGCAGTAGGGGCTTCTCTGCCTCGAAGCGCACCAGTCGCTCGGCGAGCCGTTGACCCGCCTCGCGGCGATCCTTGAGTCGAGAAGGTCCCCGGAATCCGGTGGGCATCGTCGCTCGCCCTGCCGGTAGGCGAGGGAGGGAAAAGGTCGTTCGTCAGTACCGTTCGACGCGCCCGGACGACCGAAGGAGGATCGACCGCCTCCGACCGACAGGACCTCGCTTAAAGGGGAGGGTGGGAGCACGGGGATTTGAACCCCGATATGCGGGTCTCTCCGCGCGCTCCAGTCATTCGTCACGGGGACGCGAGGCGTCCCTCCGCAGACCCTTTTCATCCCAGGACGGCCGCTCGGCCGCCCTGACTGGAGCCCGCCGGTCTGCCAGATTAGCCTATGCTCCCTCCGAGGAGCTCGGGGGACCCCGGGAAAGATAGCTTTTGTCGTCCTGGCGCGGACGGCACCGCGTTCCCGGTCCGGGGCAGGAAACCCTTATGGGAAAGAGTGTTTGCCTGAAATCCAATGTCGTTGAATGACCGCGACCCTCCGCCCGCGCCGGCACGTCGCACCGTTTCCCTCGCCGTCTTCGCCGTGGTGGTTCTCGTGGTCGCAGGAGCCGCCATCGCGGCCACGGCCGGCTATTACGCTCTCCGCCCCACCAGCACCCCCGGAACGCTGACGGTCACGGACGACCTGGGGCGGACCGTTACCGTTCCGTACGATCCGGCGCGCGTCGCGGTCCTCTCGCCGAGCATCATGGATGTCATGTTCCGTTTGGGGCTTCGCAGCCACGTGGTCGGCGTTGACTGCTACGCGGCCGCGCTGGGAGGCCTCTCGGACGACTATTCGCCCGACCAGGTCGCGCTCTGGAACCTCTCGCCCTCCATGTGCGTCCAGGTCGGCCCGACCTTCGCTCCGGAGACCCTCGTGAACCTCACGCCCGCTCTGGTACTCGCGTCCACGATCGTGTCGGTCGCCGAGGTCGAGGAGATCACGAACACGCTCGGGATCCCGGTGGTGATGCTGCAGCCGCCGACGCTGAGCGGGATCCTCGTGGACGTGAGCCTCGTCGGCGAGATCTTCGGCGTCGGCTCGAAGGCGGAGACGCTCAACGGTCAGCTCTCGCTCGAGCTCTACAACGCGACCGAGATCGACCAGTCGCTCCCCTCGTTCCCGACGGTCCTCGTCACCTACTCGGTGGATGCCAACGGCTACTGGACCTTTGGGCCGGGAACCTTCGGGGAATCCCTCATCGAGATCGCGGGGGGCAGCAGCATCAGCGCGAACGCTACAACCCCCTACCCGGAGCTCTCGCCCGCCCAGGTCTTAGTCTCCGACCCGGACTGGATCGTGTACGGCGTCGGCTTCGGCCTCAACGAGAGCACCTACGCCGGGGGCCCCCTCTGGTCGCAGTTTACCGCCGTGAAGATGGGCAACCTCTCCGGGATGGATTCCAACTGGCTCACCGAGCCCGATCCGACGATGGTCCTCGAGGGGATCCCGGCACTGCTCGCGGTCCTGCACCCCTCCGCCCCGTAAGCCTGGGTCCTGCGGGGTAGCTCGGTGGTGACCTCGTCGGCGCCACCCCGCCCCGCGCCGCGGGTCTCTCGCTCGGTCGTAATCGGGTTATCGATCGGCGCGATCGCTGTCCTCGTCTTCGTCCTCTCGCCCCTCCTGGGGAGCGTCTCCGTTCCCCCGCGGGACGTTTTCCAGATCCTTTTGCACCAACTCTCCGGCGGGGCCCTCTTCGCTCAGCCCTGCGCCGGAACCCCCGTCTCGCCGCGACTCTGCGGAGCGTACGAGGTCATCGTCTGGCAGCTCTACCTACCGGAGATCCTCCTCGCCCTCATCGTCGGCGCCGCGCTCGGAATCTCCGGCGGCGCTCTCCAGGGCGTCTTCCGCAATCCCCTCGCGGACCCGTTCCTGCTCGGAATCTCGAGCGGGGGGACGATCGGAGCCGCGATCATCTATGTCTACCAGTTCGAGGTCGCTCGGGCCGACCTCTTCCTGCCCCTGTTCGCCTTCCTGGGCTCGGTGACGACCGGGCTCGTCATCCTCGGGATCGCACGAGGGCGTTTTAGCTCGGTCGAGACCCTGCTCCTTGCCGGCGTCGCCCTCGCGAACCTCCTCTCGGCGATCCTCTCGCTCGTCCTCCTCTACAACCCTGTCGGAAGCGAGCAGGTCACCTTCTGGCTCCTGGGCGGCCTAGGGCTCGCGAGCTGGACGATCGACGGGATCGCCTTCGGCGCCATTGTGGTGCTGGCGACGCTCCTTTCCCTGCACGGTCGAGAGCTCAACTTGATCCAGCTCGGAAACGATATCGCCCAGAGCGCCGGCGTGGACGCCCGCCGAGTTAGGTTGCGCCTCATTCTCCTCGCGTCGATGGCCACCGCCATCGCGGTCGCCTTCACGGGCATCATCGGGTTCGTCGGCCTCGTCTCGCCGCACATCGTACGGCGACTCGTCGGGAGCGACTATCGGATCGTCCTCCCCGGCGCAGCCGTGGTCGGGGCGATTTTCCTCTTGGGGGCGCGCGACGTCTCGTACCTCGTCTTCCCGGGCTCGCTCCTCCCGATCGGGATCTTTACGGCGTTCGCCGGGGTCCCGTTCTTCCTCTACCTCCTCTACCGCCAGCGACAGTCGTCGACGATGGGGCTCCCATGAGGGCGATCGCGGACCCTCCGGCGCTCCGGTGCGCAGGGTTGACTGTCCGGTTCGGCGAGCGCACCGCGCTCAACGACGTCTCGCTCACGGTGCGCCCGGGCGAGTTTGTGGCCCTGGCGGGTCCCAACGGTTCCGGAAAGACGACGCTTCTGAGGGCCGTGCTGGGGTTCCTCGTGCCGGACTCAGGATGGACCGAGCTGTTCGGTCGCCCCACCACCGACCTTTCGGTGCTCGCTCGGGCTCGCGAGGTCGCCTGGGTGCCTCAGAGCGAGAGCCCGAGGGACAGCGTTCGCCTCTACGACTATGTGCTCTACGGACGGTTCCCGTACCACCGGGCGCTCGACGCCGAGACTGCGGAGGACCACGCCATCGCCCGCAGGACCCTTCACGAGGTGGGCCTCGCCGACCGGGCGGAGGACGGGATCCTCTCCTTGAGCGGCGGGGAGCGCCAGCGCGCTGTCCTAGCTCGGGCCCTCGCCCAGACCACTCCGCTCCTGCTGCTCGACGAGCCTACGTCGCACCTCGACATCGCCCACCAGCTCGACCTCTTCACCCGCGTCCGTGCGCTCTCCCGCGAGCGGACCGTCGCGGTCGTCGCCGCGATCCACGACCTGAACCTCGCCGCCCGGTTCGCGGAGCGGATCGTCGTCCTCTCCCGGGGGCGGATCGTCGCGGACGGTCCCCCCGCCTCGGTCCTCTCCGTGGATCTTCTCGCCCGGGTCTGGGGAGTCGCGGCGGACCTTCGGCAAGACCCCCGAAGCGGGATCCCCTACCTCATTCCCCATCACCTCCTGACGGACCCGACCCCGGTCCCCGGGGCTCGGGAAGGGGGACCCGTCCACGTGGTCGGCGGCGGGGGCACGGCCAGCCCCTTCCTTCGACGGTTCACCGAAGCGGGCTACCTCGTCTCGACGGGGATCCTTCCGCTGCTCGACACCGATGCGGAGACCGCGGAGGCTCTATCCCTCCCGACCGCGATCGAGGCACCGTTCGCCCCGCTCGGGGACGCCGCGCGCGAACGGAACCGGACCCTTCTCAACGAGGCGCGGGCGGTTGTCGTGGCGCCGTTCCCCGTCGGGCCGTCCAACCTCGCGAACCTGGAGGACCTCAAGCCCTTCGTGAGCCGCGTCCCGGTCTTCCTCGCCGTTCCACCGACCATCGCCGGCCGGGACTTTACCGGCGGAAAAGCCGCGTCGGTCTACGCGGAGCTCCTCGCCGGTGGGGCCGAGGAGGTGGTCGGGGTGGAAGGGGCCCTCCGCGCGCTCGGCCGCCGAGAGGGAGGGGTCTCAGCGACCGACACGACGGCTCCCGCGATCGCGACGAGCTCGCCCGAGCGGTAGCACGTTGAGCCGCGGCGGGTCCACGGGGCCGAACGCCGCGACGAGGCGCGGCAGCTCCCGTTCCGTGACAAGCACCGTGCTCGGCACGCCGATCTGCGATGCCTCTCGGCACGCGGCCGCCACGGCAAAGCGAACCACCGGCCGGTCGGTGGCATCCCTAAGCGCGTGGTACGCCTCGAGGCCCTCCGCCGCGAAGATCCCGGGAGAGCGGGGAAGCGCTTCCGCCACGCGGCGGGCGAGCCGAGGGTCGTCGAGGTCCGCGTCGGAGATCGTCCGGATCGAGACCGGCGCCGGGGTGAGCGGAACGATGCCCTCGAGCTCGCCGACGTCGACGAGCGACCCTTGAGGCCCTCCGCGGACGACCCGCCCGTGGGACGGTCCGGTTCCGCCGGGCCGGGCCGAGAGAAGGCCGTCCACGAGCTCGAGCGAGACCGGCTCCCCCGGCCCAAGGTCCGCCGTGGCGATGGCCCGGCACGACCGGATAACGTGGAGCCGCTCGATCCGGCTCTTCACGTCCGCGCCAAGACCCGTGAGCGTCTCGTGGAGCCACGCGATCCCTTCGACCGTCGGGCGATATCGTCCGTCGCGGACTTCGACCAAGCCGCGACGTCGAAGCTGTCGGAACGAGTGGGACGCGGCCTGGACGGTAAGGCCGAGACGGGCGGCGACGGGCCTAAGCTGGGTCGGCTCCAGCGTCGCGCACTCGAAGAGGAAGAGGAGCTCGGTGACCGACCCGCTACGACGAATTCCCGGTAGGCCCGCCGCGGACGAGGTCACGGGGCGCTTCGGCATCGCGCCGACGAGGCTCCCGAAGTTGAAATCCCTTTTCCTATCTTCGCAAAGGCTCTTTACCGGGCACGCAGGACGGCGTCGGGACGGTGGGGAGCGCCGCGACGGATCTCGCGGATCCGGTCGCGGATCCGGGCCGCCTCCTCGAAGTCGAGCCGCTCGGCCGCGAGACGCATCTCCTCCTCGAGGTTCGCGAGGAGGAGCGGGAGCTTCGATTTCCAGCGCTTCCCGAGGCCGGAGACCGAGAGCTCGCCCGACGGGGCCTCCTCCTCGGGGCCCAGGAGCGCCCGGATCTCCTTCTGGATCGTCTCCGGCACGATCCCGTGCTCCCGGTTGTAGGAGAGCTGGGCGGCACGGCGTCGGGTCATCTCGTCGATCGCCCGCTGCATCGAGCCCGTCACGCGGTCCGCGTAGAGAACCACCTTTCCTCGCTCGTTGCGACTCGCGCGACCGGCCGTCTGGATGATCGACGTCTCGCTGCGAAGGTAGCCCTCCTTGTCCGCGTCGAGGATGGCGACGAAGCTCACCTCGGGAAGGTCGAGCCCTTCGCGCAGGAGGTTGATCCCGACGAGGACGTCAAACCGCCCCAGTCGAAGGTCGCGGAGCACCTCGACCCGTTTCAAGGTCTCGACGTCCGAGTGGAGGTAGCGGACCTTGAAGTTCTGGTTGGCGAGGTAGTTCGAGAGCTCTTCCGAAGTCGCCTTCGTGAGGGTCGTCACGAGGGCGCGGTCGCCTCGCTCGATGCACGTCCTAAGCTCGGCGATCAAGTCGGCGATGTGACCGGTGAGCGGGCGAACCTCGATCGGGGGGTCGACGAGACCGGTCGGCCGAATGACCTGCTCCACGACCCCCTTCGAGACCTTCCGTTCGAACGGGCCCGGCGTCGCGGAGACGAAGACGCCGGTCGGGACCCGCTCTAAAAACTCCGTGAACTTGAGCGGGCGATTGTCCCGACAGGACGGAAGGCGCCAGCCGAACTCGACCAGGTTGTCCTTGCGCGCCCGGTCCCCCTTGTACATTCCCTGAAGCTGGGGGATCGTGACGTGCGACTCATCGAGGAAGACGAGAAAGTCATCCGGGAAGAAGTCGAGGAGCGTGTATGGAGGCTCGCCCGCCTTTCGTCCGGCGAAGTATCGAGCGTAGTTCTCGATCCCCGAGCAGTAGCCGGTCTCTTTGAGCATCTCGAGGTCGTAGTCGACGCGGCCCTTCAATCGCTGGGCCTCGACGATCTTCTCCTCGCGCTTCAGCTCCGCGACCCGAAGGTCCCGCTCCTGCTCGATGTCGGCGATGATCCCGAGAAGGCGATCGTCGACGGTGAGGAAGTGGGTCGCAGGGAAGATCGAGAGCGACGAGAGCTCCCGCTCCTCTTCGTGCGTCACGGGGTTCAGCTCGGCGATGGCGGCGATGGCGTTCCCCTCGAGGACGATCCGATGGACGGTCTCGCCGGCCCCCATCACGTCGATCGTTCCCCCTCGCACGCGGAATCGGCCTCGTTTCAGCTCGAGGTCGTTCCGGTTATACTTCATGCGAACGAGGTGCTCCAAGAGCGCCTGGCGGCCGATCGTCTGCCCAACCGAGAGCTCGACCACCGAGGCCCGGTAGTCCTCGGGCGAGCCTAGGCCGTAGATGCAGCTCACCGAGGCGACGATCAGCGCGTCCCGGCGGGTGAGGAGCGCCTGCGTCGCCCGATGGCGGAGCCGGTCGATCTCCTCGTTGATCGAAGCGTCCTTCTCGATGTAGAGGTCGATCTGCGGAACGTACGCTTCGGGCTGGTAGTAGTCGTAGTAGCTCACGAAGTATTCGACGGCGTTCTTCGGGAACAACGCCCGAAACTCGCTCACGAGCTGGGCCGCGAGCGTCTTGTTGGGGCTCACGACCAGGGTCGGGCGCTGGAGCCGCGCGACCGCGTGGGCCATCGTGAACGTCTTTCCGCTACCGGTGACGCCGAGGAGCGTCACGTACTTCTCGCCGCTTGCGACCCGTGCCACGATCTCCTCGATCGCGGTCGGCTGGTCACCCTGTGGGGCGAGATCGGTCTCGA
>JASHWY010000029.1 GCA_030043835.1 Thermoplasmata archaeon | reverse complement strand
CCCCACGGGGGGTTCAAGCAGTCCGGGTTCGGCAAAGACCTCGGGACCGACTCGCTCAACGACTACACGGTCGTGAAGAACATCTACGTCGATCTCACCGGGCAGGCCCGGAAGGGCTGGCACTACACCGTGTACGGCGACCCCGCGTGAGGAGCGAGCGTGATCGAAGGGATCCCTCCGGGCGGCAAGGGCGCCCTCTTTATCGGGGGAACGTGGCGGCCCCCTGCGTCCGGCCGGTACGCCCCCGTGATCGACCCGTCGACCGGACGCCCGATCGGCGAAGCGCCGGTCGCGTCGTCCGACGAGGCCCGAGCGGCGGTGGACGCCGCGGCGGACGTCGAGGACCGTTGGGCGCACGTCCCGGGGCACGAGCGGGCCCGGCTCTTGCGCGCGGCCGCCGCAAGGCTGAGGGTCGACCGGGACACGATGGCCCGCCTCATCGCCTCCGAGGTAGGAAAGCCGATCACCGACGCGCGCGTCGAGGTCGACCGGGCGGTCGGGGTCTTTGAACTCGCTGCGGAAGAGATCCGACAGTTAGGCGGCGAGAGCTTTCCGGCCGACGCCTTCGAGCGGCCGGCCGGGAACGAAACGCGTTTCCTGTTCTCCGTCCGGGACCCGATCGGAGTGGTCGTCGCGATTGGACCGTTCAACTTTCCGCTCAACCTGCTCTGCCACAAGGTGGCACCGGCGCTCGCCGCAGGGAACCCCGTGGTCGCGAAGCCTACGAGCGCCGCCCCGTTCACGGCGCTCCGCCTCGCCGAGCACCTCACGGCGGTCGGCCTACCCTTAGGAGTGCTCAACGTCGTGATCGGCCCGGGGGGCGCGGTCGGCAACACGCTCGTCGAGCACCCCAAAACCCGGCTCATCACCTTCACGGGCTCCACTGAGGTAGGAAAGGGGATCGCGGAGCGGGCGGGTCGGCACGCGAAACGCGTGATCCTCGAGATGGGAGGACTCGACCCGTTCGTCGTCCTCGAGGACGCGCCGCTCGACGTCGCGGTCGGCGCCGCGTCGCGAGGGGTCTTCACCTACTCCGGACAGGTGTGCACGGCATCGAAGCGGTTCTTGGTCGCCGAGCCGGTCGCGGACCGGTTCGCGCACCTCTTGGCCGAAAAGGCGCGGACGCTGCGCGTCGGCCCCGCGCTCGATGAGTCGACCGAGGTAGGACCCCTCATCGATGCAACGGCTGTAAGGCGGATGGAGAGCCTCATCGAGGACGCGACGACGCGGCACGCGGAGATCCTCGTTGGAGGCCGCCGCCCCCCAGGCCGCGCCGAGGGGAACTTCTTCGAACCGACCGTGCTCGACCGAGTCGCCGAGACCTCGCGCGTCGTCAACGAGGAGCCGTTCGGCCCGATCGCTCCCGTGGTCCGCTTCTCCGATATCGCGGACGCGGTCCGGATCGCCAACGGTACGCCGTATGGCCTCCAGGCCGCGATCTTTACCCGCGACATCGCGCGGGGATTCCGGCTCGCGAAGGAGATCCGGGCGGGCGGGGTGCATCTCAACGATCCCACCAACCTGCGCTGGGACGCGCTCCCGTTCGGAGGAGTCCGCGAGAGCGGCCTCGGCAGGGAGGGTCTCCGCTACGCGATGCAGGAGATGACCGAGGTGAAGCTCGTCTCGGTCAACTACGCCGGCGGTTGACACCGTTCGCGCTCCCTTACGTAGGGAACGTCCGACCGGGAACGGGAGGCACGTGCGGTCCGGGGATCGTGGGCTCGACGGGTAGGCGAGGCCCTCCGTGCGGGGGCCGACGGGGCATGGGAACGTGCGTTCGTCCGGCCGGAGCGGCCTCGAGGCTCTCGAGCGCGTCCTCGTAGGCAAGAAGACCGCGCTCCAAGAGCTCGTCCTCGATGATGAGAGGCGCCATGAACCGAAGCACCTGGTCCCACGACCCGCACGTGTGCATGAGCACGCCCCGCGCGAAGAGCGCGGCCCGCATCGCCTTCGCCCGCTCGCCCCACGCCTCGCGGGTCGTGGGCTTGTGGACGAACTCGGTCCCGATCATGAACCCCAGCCCTCGCACGTTCCCAAGCGTGGGGTGGCGCTCCGCGATCCCGCGGAACCGGTCGACGACCTTCGGGCCCCGAGCCCGGGTCCGGTCGAGGAGGTCGCCTTCGCGAAGAATCTTGAGCACCTCGGTCCCGACCGCGAGACCGAGAGCGTTCGCCCGGTACGTGCCGAGGTGGAAGCCCCGCGGCAGCTCCTTCACGAGGTCGGCGCGGTAGGCGACCATCGAGAGCGGGATCCCTCCCCCGATCGACTTCGCGATGCAGAGGATGTCGGGGGTCACACCCCCGTGCTCGACGGCCCACATTCGACCCGTCCGGCCAAGGCCGGTCTGGACCTCGTCCGCGATGAGGAGGATCCCGTGCCGGTCGCAGAAATCGCGCAGGGAGGGGAGGAAATCGGGAGGCGGCACCACGTACCCGCCCTCCCCGAGGACGGGTTCGACGACGATGGAGGAGATCGCGTCGACTCCCGAGTGGGGATCGTTCACGAGATGCTCGAGGTACGCGACCGTCCCGGCGGCCCCCTCGTCGGCCCCCAGGATGGGCCGGTACGGGTCGGGGAACGGGACCCGGATCACGGTCCCGCCCCGGAACGAGCTCGTCGCGTGGTACCGCCGCCCGCTCGTGAGGCTGACCGCCCCGCCGTGGACGCCGTGGTAGGCGCCCGAGAACGCCACGGTCCCCTGCTTACCCTGGGCGAAGTCGGCGAGATTGACCGCGGTCTCGACCGCGTCGCCGCCGGTGACCGTGAAAAGGACCCGGGCACGATTCCTGAGCTTGCCCGGTAGGCTCTCCTCGAGCTCCTTGAGGAAGGCGGTCCTCGCCTCGGTCGGGAGCTCGAGCGCGTGCCAGATCGACTTGGCCTGGCGCTCGAGCGCCGCCACAAGCCGAGGATGGCGGTGGCCCAGGTTGAGGACGGAGATCCCGGCGACCCAGTCGATGTACCGGTTCCCGTCGACGTCCTCGATCGTCGCGCCCTGGCCGACGCGCGGCGCCATCGGGAAATAGTGCGGATAACCGATCGCGTCCGTCTCCCAACGGGCCTGGTCGCCCAGGAGCTCGCGCGAGCGAGGCCCCGGCGGCGGGTGGACGATTCGGGGAGCGTCGGGGAAGCTCAGCCAGTCCGCCCGCTCGGTCATCGGCGGTTCCGGGAGGGGCA
>JASHWY010000210.1 GCA_030043835.1 Thermoplasmata archaeon | reverse complement strand
GCGTGCAGCCACCGTACGTTCGCTCCAGCCCGTCGATCCCCGAGAGCGTTCCGCACCCGCCCGACTGCCTCCCTCGCACGAAGGTGGGTGGAGGAACGCGACCTCATGACCGAGGATCTCCTCCCGACCGCTCGGAGTGGTGCACGAGGTGCGCTTCGAGAACGGTGAGCCGTGCCGTCGCCCTCGAGACCTCGCGTTCGGTGCGATCGATCTCGATGCGGCTTCCAAAGAACGGCGCATCGACGACGAGCGTCTCGTATTCCCCGCCCTCCCCCGCGACGTTAAGGCGGCGGATCGACCGGCTACGACGTTCGAGCTCCTCCAGCATCGACCGGTCGAGCCGTCGGTCGAGGAGGTCGGGAGTCAGCGGTTCGGCAGCGAGGTGGACCAATCGGATGTCGAGCCCGGCGTCGAGCTCCTCTCGGACGACCCGGGCCGGGTCCTTGCGCCACAGCGGTGCGAAGATCCGACGGTTAACGCGGTCGCCGACCTTGATGAGGCGGGCCCACTGGTACGACGATTCTACCGCGCCGACAGAGACGGGCCCGTCCCCACCCTCGAGCGCCCGTACGAGGGCGTCCAGCTCGGCCGCGTCATCGCGGCCGTTTACGGGAACGGTGCGATGCCGCTTCCCCCATGCCGTCGCTTGGAGCGCCACCAGGTCCAAGTTCGGGGTGTGGAACATCATCGAATCCGGGTCGTCGGGCCGTATCGTGACGAGCTCGTCGACCGGCCAGCCTTGGGTGTCGCAGAGGTAGGCCGCATAGATCGAGTCCTTCCCGCCGGAGACGAGCGCCGTGGTCATCGAAAGGTCTCTCTCACGGAAGTCCGAGGCCCCGACGCCACCGTTCGTAGAGACCTCGGAGGTCGATGCGGGCGAGTTCGCGCCCCTCCCATCGAAGCGTACCCCCGTTCGGCGTGACCGCGCCGAGAGGTCGGCACGGCTCTCCCGCGAGCGCCGCCTCGAACCGGTCCGCCCGGTCCGGCGGCACCTCGACCACCCAGCGCGACGCCCCTTCCGCAGCGAGGGCGGAGCCCGGTCCGGATAGGCCGGTCGCCGCCAGGTCGACGTCGAACCCAAGATCGCCGCCGAACGCCATCTCCGCGAGCGTGACGGCGAGCCCGCCGTCGGAGACGTCGTGCGCCGAGCGGACCAATCTCTCTCGCATCGCGCCCAGCAAAGCATCCCCGAGCCGCCGCAGCCCCGTGGGGTCCGGTGTCGGGATGCGGATCTTTGAGCGACCGGCCCTCCGGGCCCATAAGGAGCCGCCGAGCTCCGGTCGCGATCGGCCCAGGAGGTAGAGCGCGCTGCCCGAGGACTTGAGGTCGCAGGTCGTGGCGAGGCCGACGTCGTCGACGATTCCCGTTGCGAGCAGGACGGGGGTCGGAGGGACCTCGTGCCCAAGCCCTCCGTTATAGAAGCTCACGTTCCCGGAAGGTACGGCGAAACCGAGGGCTTTAGCCCCCGACGCGAGCCCTTTCGTCACCGCGGCGAAATCGCCGAGGACTTTCGGATCCTCGGGATTGCCGAAGTTGAGGCAGTTCGAAAGGGCGTCCGGTCGTGCGCCGACGGCGTAGAGGTTGCGGGCCGCCTCCTCGACGACCCACACGCTTCCCCCGAACGGGTCTTCTCGGCAGGCCCACGGCTGAGAGGCGGTGGCGACGGCGAGCCCTCGCAGGCTCGCGGGTCGCGGTTGGAGCACCGCGGCGTCGCCGTGGGAAGGGGATCTCACTCGGCCGTGGAGGGGCTTCACGACCGTCCTCCCCTGCACCTCGTGGTCGTAGACCCGCAGGATCGGTTCCCGCGACGCCGAATCCGGTGCGAGAACGAGGTCCTCGAAGAGGCGCTCGGGCGAACCGTCCGGGACCCGCGGCGTCGGTCCGTATCGACGGGTCCGGGACCGGGCCGGACGCTCAAGGGCTGGGCGCTCGATGCGGAACCCGACGTCTAGGTGGGCCGCCGGCGCGCCGTGCCAGAGGAGCGTCTCGTACGGGTCCTCCGTGACCTCCCCGACCTCCGTCGCCGGTACGTCAAAGCGGAGGAACGTCGCGAGCACGGCAGGAACGTCTGGGGGACGGACGTCGAGCACCATCCGTTCCTGGGACTCCGAGATCCAGACCTCCCACGGCTTTAGCCCCGTCTCGCGAAGCGGGACCCGGTCGAGCTCGATGCGAGAGCCGAAGCCTCCCGCGTGAACGAGCTCGCCGGTCGCAGTCGCGAGCCCGCCGCCCCCGAGGTCTTTCAATCCCTGGACCAGGTCGCGCTCGAACGCCTCGAGACAGGCGTGGATGAGCGGCTCCTTCATGATCGGATTGCCGAGCTGCACGGCGCCGCGGGACTCGGTCTCGCTCCGATCGGTGAGCTCTCTCGAGGCGAACGCGACGCCCCCGATCCCGTCGCGCCCGGTGAGACCGCCGACGAGCACGAGCCGGTTTCCGGCCCTCGTTGCCCGGTTCGGGCGAAGCCTAGCCTTCGGCAGAACGCCGACGCACCCCACGTTCACGAGCGGGTTCACGGTGTACGAGGCGTCGAAGGAGACGCTCCCCGAGATCGTGGGCACCCCGACGCGGTTCCCGTAATCGCGGATTCCAGCGATGACGCCCTCTGCGAGGTACCTCGGGCTCTTCACTCCGGGCGGCAGGGACCCCGGGGAGAGATCGAGCGGGCCGAAGAAGAGGGGGTCCGTGAGGGCGACCGGCTTGGCGCCGACCGCGAGGACGTCCCTTAGGATCCCGCCGATGCCGGTCGCGGCCCCCCCGTACGGCTCGACCGCGGAGGGGTGGTTGTGCGATTCGATCCGAAGCGCGTACGCCTGACCGTCTTCGAACTCCATGACCCCGGCGTCCCCCGTGCCGAGCACGCGGGGATCGTTGCGGAACGGCCCGAACGCCCGCTTAAGGTACGGACGAGAGCTCTTGTAGCTGCAATGCTCGCTCCAGCTCTGGGCTATCCCGGCGAGCTCGACGTCGGTCGGCTCGCGGTCTTCGCGTCGAAAGTACGCCTGGATGCGACGAAGGTCGTCCGCGTCGAACCCGAGACCCCGCTCGGCCGAGGTTCGCGTGAGCTCCTTCGCGGAGCGTCGTCGCACCGGGACGACCGTTACTCCGTCCGCCCATCGCTCCATCGCCTTAGCCGGACGGCGGTCGGACGGTGACCCGGTGGATGACGGGGTTCGCGAGGAGGCGCTCCACGGCCTCGTTGGCCAAACGGGTCGCCTCGGATTCCGAGACTCCCGTGAACTCGAGGTCGTAGATGCGGGCGGTCGTCACGCGAGCGACGGAGGGGATCCCCAGAAGGCCGAGCGACTTCTGGATGCTTTCGGCCTCCGCGTCGAGAATCCCCGGCTTCAACTCGACGCGGACTTCGACCCGAACCGGCCGCGACCTCGGAACCAACCGGCCCCCTCTCGAATCGTATCGGACCGGGCAGATAACGCTCACCCGCAGTGCAACGCCTCGGTGGCCTCCGAGAGGGACCGGTGACGCGGCGATCGATCCCTACGAAGGGCCCGTCCTGAGGGGCAACCGGGGAGCGTCCATCGGGGTGCCCGGGATCGGGCAAACATCCAACATCTTGACCTAGAGGCGGTCAAAGCGTTGGTAGGATCGAGCTGGACCGTTCGGATGTTCGATTATCGAGGGACGACGGTTAATGTCCCGTGCGCGCTTCCCGGGGGTGCGGCCATGGAGCTCAAGGTGCGCGAGGGGGAACCGAGCGATCTCGGTTCGATCGTAGCGCTCTACAACTATTACGTCGTGAACTCCCCCGCGACGTTCGAGGTCTCTCCGGTTCGCGCCGAGGAGAGGACCACCTGGCTCGCCGAACACTCGCAACGAGGGCCCCATCGCCTCTTTGTGGCCGAGAGCCCCCCGGGAGAGATCGTCGGATGGGCGACGACCTCACCGTTCCGTCCCCGGGCCGCCTACGCGACGACCGTGGAAGCCTCGGTGTATTGCCGGCCCGACGCGGTGGGCCGGGGGGTGGGCACCCGCCTCTACGAACGGCTCTTCGAAGCTATCGAAGAGGAGGACGTCGAACGGGTGGTTGCCGGGATCACGCTTCCCAATCCGGCG
>JASHWY010000209.1 GCA_030043835.1 Thermoplasmata archaeon | reverse complement strand
ATCGGGTTCCGGCCCGCACGCCATCTGGACGAGGGCGACGCGATAGGGTTTTCCCCCGTGACCGGACACCGAGCCCCTCCGCCCCCGCGCTCCGTGGGCAGTCCGAGACGCTATTGAGCTTTTTTCGGACCGAACCCGAGAAAAACCACTTCCACCTTCCGGAGCCGCAGAGCGAGACCCGGTAGGCGGGCCGAGCTCCTCGACCGAGCCGATCCGGGAGCCGGAGCCGGCATCCCTGTCGGTGCACCGCGCTGTGGGAAGATTTGTCTAGACCGCCGCTCGCGAGGTCGGCACCGACCCTGGAGGGGGCGCTTGTCGCGATGGGACCCTTGGCAAGCAGGAGGTGGAACGAGGTGGGCTTGCTATCCGATCGAGGGCGCGAGAACGGCGTCGGCGAGTGGCCCGTTCTGAGCCAACCCGAGCATCCTTTGGAGGTGGGAATACACGCTCTGGACGTCACTAAGGAGGTCGGGCGAGGCCAACCCCTCCAACACCGCCATGGCTTCGAGCAGATAGGCTCGAACGCACACCGTGGTGCAGAAGGCTTCATCGCGGAGGAGGGAGGTAAGCCCTTCCGGAATCCCTTCGAACTCGAGGCAGAGAGTCCCCACACGGATGCGAGTACCGCAGCGACACCGATAGCCCCTCGATGCGATCCGTTCCCTCAGTCTGACCGGGGGGTGTGACCTCGGAGTGTTTGGACCCATGGCCCAACGAAGGCGGCGCCCTTTGCCGTAGGGCTGCCGTACGCATGACGCTATCGAGAGGCGCAGGGCCCCTGGGGCAGCTTAACCGATCCCAAACGGTGGAGTGCCCGGTTCGTTCGAACCTCGCCGTGCAACGCACCGACAAGCCTCGAGTCCCATCGTTCTCGACCGAAATCGACAGCCGAAACCGCCGGGACCTCGGGAGGGAAATGTCCGATAGTTACCCCGGGGTCCCTCGGGCCCGCCGCGCACGATTAAGTAGCTTGGAACGATGGACCGGCCATGCCGACGTACATCGTCCTTGGCCACCTAACGGCCCAATCGAAACGCAACCCGGCGGAAGCCCTCAAGGCGCGGGACCAGCTTTTCGCCGAGTTTCAGAAGAAAGGAGTCAAGGTCACTGCCTACACGACCATCGGACCGTACGACATCGTCAACATCGTCGAATCCCCCTCGGAAGAACTGATGATGAAGTTCCTCATGGCGGCGGGAGCCTCCGGGAACATCGAGACCACCACCCTTCGCGCGTTCACTCAGCAGGAATCCGACAAGATCCGACTTTCGTGAGCGAAGCCCCACGTCCTCGCGGCCGAAGGCCGCTGCTCGGGACGTGTTCGTGGGTCAGGGCCGCACCACCGTTCGAAATCCCTCTCCGCGTCGGAGGCGGTCGGCGGCCGTCTCGATCTCGTCGAGGGAGACTCGACCGGTGATCACGGGGTCGAGCTTAACCCGGCCTTCCCGTACCAGCTCCACGACTCGGGGATAGTCCCCGGGCCGGCAACCCAGCGAGCCGACGATGGCGTACTCCAGGAACATGACCCGGTGGGCGGGGAACGTCGCCGGCGCGCTACTGTATCCGAGAAGGCAGAGACGGCCCCCACGCCTAAGCGTCGCGAAGGAGAGCGCAATCGTCGCGGGACTGCCGACCGCCTCGATGGCAACATCGACTCCATCGCCCCAGATCCGACGTACCTCCTTCCCGACGTCCTCGGTCCGGGATGGGTTAAGGGTCTCCGTGGCGCCCAGCTGGCGCGCCACATCGAGCTTCGCTTCGTTGAGGTCGATCGCGACGACCTGAGCCCCGGCCACCGCGGCGAACTGAACCACGTTGATCCCGACCCCACCGCATCCGATGACGGCGACGCGTTCTCCCGGACGGACAGCGGCACGGTGCACCACGGCATGGAAGGGAGTGGTGAGCGCGTCGGAGATGATGCATCCGGCGAGGGGATCGATCTCTTTCGGCAGCGCGACCAGATCCTTCGCGGGCACGACCAGGAACTCGGCGAAGCCACCGTCGATATGGTTCCCGACCATCTTCATCTGGGGACAAATGTTCTCTCGGCCCGTTCGACAGTACCCGCATCGCCCGCACGGAAGGACCGCAGGAACGAGCACCCGGTCTCCGACCGCTACGCCGTCCACTCCCGGACCCAGTGCATCGACCCGACCCGCGATCTCATGACCAAGGATGATCGGGGGCGGCTTGGCCGTCGCCACGCCGTGGTCCATGTAGTGGAGGTCGGTGTGACAGAAGCCGCAGGCCAGGACCGCGACTCGGACCTCGCCGAGGGCGGGCGTTGGGGTGGGAACCTCCTCGACGGTGAGAGGCTGCCCCGGAACCCGAAGCACCGCCGCTCGCATCGTCCGCCTTGCTGGCTCGGCCCGTCAATCGAACAGGATCGACTCGACGAACGTCTCGAGCTGAAGCCGGGACTGCTCGTAGGCTGTCGACCGCTCCTCGAACTCCAAGTGCAGGTACGGGATCTTGTGGTGGTCCAGCGCTCGACGATAGAGCACGACGTCCTCCAGCGCGGGCTCGCAGAATTTTGCGGTCAGGAAGATCACGGCCTGGACCTGAGCGGCTTCGACGCGGCGAAGAATCGCCTCGCCCTTCGTGGTCTGCGTCGCCCGGACGCCAATGTCGATGGGGCTCTGAACATAGGCCGTCGCCAGGTTCACGAGCGGGTCGCCCTCCGGCTCGACGCGATCGTACCACCGGTGAAGTTGCAAGA
>JASHWY010000208.1 GCA_030043835.1 Thermoplasmata archaeon | reverse complement strand
GAGGGGTCGACGTGGGAGGCGCTCATGGCCGGCGGCCACTACCGGCTGTCGAACCTCGTCGCGATCCTCGACCGGAACGGCGTCGAGACCGACGGTCCGACCGAGGCGATCATGGGGATCGAGCCGATCGGAGACAAGTTCCGCGCCTTCCGATACCACACGCTCGAGATCGACGGCCACGATTTTCGAGCGATCCTGACGGCGCTCGCCGATGCGCGCCGCTTCTCCGACGGTCCGACCGCGATCGTCGCGCGCACGGTGAAGGGGAAGGGGGTCTCGTTCATGGAAGGCCAGCACATCTTCCACGGGAAGCCGCCCACGAAGGCCGAGGCGGAGAAGGCCCTCCACGAGCTCGGGACCTCGCTCGAGGCGCCGTTCCCGTGACCGACCCCAAGAAGCCCGAGAGCCTGCGCGACGCCTACGGGAAGACGCTCGTAGAGCTCGGTAGCAAGGACCCGCGCCTGGTCGTCCTCGACGCGGACCTCTCCGGGTCCACCCGGACCGCGCTCTTCGGGCAGAAGTTCCCGGACCGGTTCTTCAACGTCGGCGTGATGGAAGATACGATGATGACGATCGCGACCGGGCTCGCGCTCGAGGGCCGGATCGCGTTCGCGAGCACCTTCGCCGTCTTCGCCGCGGGCCAGGCCTACAACTTCGTGCGCCAGTCGGTCTGCTACAACCACGCGAACGTCAAGATCGTCGCGACGCACGGCGGCCTTCTGGTCGGCGCCGACGGCGGGACCCACCAGATGATCGAGGATATCGGGCTCATGCGCGGCCTTCCCGGGATGACCGTGATTGTCCCGGCCGACGCTCCCACGACGCGCGCCGCGACGTTCGCGGTCGCGGAGCGGGAGGGACCGGCCTACGTCCGGCTCACCCGGGAGAACCTCCCGACCGTTACCGATGGGTCGTTCACGATCGGCCGGGCCGCCGAGCTCAAGGCCGGGAGCGACCTCACGATCGTCGGCGTCGGCGCGCTCCTCGCGCGCGGCCTCGAGGTCGCCGAGGAGTTGGGTCGGGTCGGCGTCTCCGCGCGCGTGCTGGACTTCGCGTCCGTGAAGCCGTTCGACGAGCCCGCGCTCCTCCGCGCCGCGCGCGACACGGGAGCGATCCTCGTTCTGGAAGAGCATTCGGTCTTGACGGGAGTGGGAGCGCTCGTCGCGTCCACGACGTCGGAGAACTATCCCGTTCCCGTCCGCCGGGTCGGCGTTCCCGACGTCTTCGGCGAGTCGGGCGACCCCTGGTCGCTCCTCGACCAGTACGCGATGTCGAAGGAGCGAATCCTCGAAGAGGCGTGGGAGCTTCTGAAGCTCCGAGGGAAAGTTCAGTAGGACCGACGACGTCGGGGAAAGGCGACCATGCAACTGTTCCTGGACACGGCGAGCATCAAGGAGATCCGGACGATGTGGGAGATCGGCATCCTCGACGGGGTGACGACCAACCCGACCCTCGTCGCGAAGGAGGGCCGGAAGTTCGAGGAGGTGCTCCGAGAGATCTGCGCGCTGGGGGTGCCGTCGGTCTCGGCCGAGGTCGTCGCGACCGAGACCGAGGGAATGCTCGCCGAGGGGCGGCACCTGCGGGAGATCCACCCGTCGATCTACGTGAAGTGCCCGATGACCCCCGCCGGGCTCCGGGCGACCCGGATCCTCGCGAAGGAGGGGACGCGCGTCAACGTGACGCTCGTCTTCAGCGCGAACCAGGCGCTCCTCGCGGCGAAGGTCGGGGCGACGTACGTGAGCCCGTTCATCGGCCGCCTCGACGATCAGGGCCAGGTCGGGATGGACCTCATTCGGGATATCGTCACGATCTACCGCAACTACCGCTTCCCGACGAAGGTCCTCGTGGCGAGCGTTCGGCACCCGGTCCACGTGCTCGAGGCGGCCAAGATCGGCGCCGACATCGCGACGATGCCCTACTCGGTGATGGAGAAGCTCGTTGAGCACCCGCTCACCGACATCGGCCTCCAGCGGTTCCTCAAAGACTGGGAAAAGGTCCCGAAGGGCTGAGGCCCTCGCGCCGCTCGAAAAGCTCCACGGAGGCGTGCGATGGGGCTCGAAGGCTTGAGCTATCTCGTGGGACGATGGCGGGACGAGTCGAGAAGCGGTGAGCCGGGGACCTCCACCGGCGGCGGCGAGATTTGGCGTCTCGCGCTCGACGGACAGATCCTCGTCCGCGAGGCGTGGTGCGAGTACCCGGCGACCGCGAAGCGCCCTGCGTTGCGGCACGAGGACCTCCTCATCGTGTTCGTGGATGCCGGCACCGAGGTCCGAGGGATCTTCTGGGACAACGAAGGGCACCTCATCCAGTACCGGGAAGTCCATGCCGACCCCGACGGGAAGGGCGTGGGCTTCGTGAACGACCCGGCCACTCCCGGCCCGCGTCAATGGCTAAAGTACCGGTACGAGGAACCCGACCACCTCTCCGCGGTCTTTAGTCTCCATTACGCGGGAGCGCCCGGGTTCACGCCGTACCTGACGTGGAGGTCCGTGCGGTCCCCGGACCCACCCGAGTAGGCCGCTCCAAGAACCCGGGGCCTTGCGCCGCGGGATTATATCGCGCCCGCGGTTACGCGCCCGCGCCCGTGACCGACGAAGCGCTGCTTCAGAAGTACCTCAAGCTCACGCGCGAGGCCCTCGAGCGCGTCACGCCGTGCCCACCGGAGCGCTCCTTCTTACGAGGCGCCTCCGACGATTTCCTCTCGATGGCCCGGGCCTACCTCACCGATGCGGAGCACTTCTCGGCGGCCGGGGACCCCGACCGGGCACTGGCCGCCGCGAGCTACGCGCACGGCTGGCTCGACGCGGGCGTGCGGCTCGGGATTCTCGACGGAGGCGACGACGACCGACGATTCACCCTCTTCCGGTAGGACCCGGCCCGCGACCTCTCCGGGGGTCCCGGAGTCGGTGCTCACCGGCATCGAAGCCCACCTACGCCAGCGGGAGCTTCGTCGCGAGGACCTCTACCAACGCTCCCGTCGGCTTCGGCGCCTCGCGCAGGCCACGATGACGCGACTCCATGCCGAGGGCCCCGCGCCGGCCGAGATCGCCGAGATCCGCCGCGCGGTCTCGGAGCTCGCCGATTGGTTACGACGCGAGGGACGTGGCGACGAACCCTTGGCCCTAGACGCGATCCAGGAGGCCGTCGAAGCGATTCTCCTCGCCGCGGTCCAATCCGCCGAGCCGTTGCCCGGCCCGAGCGACCTCGGCGTCGACCCCGAGCCGTACCTCCTCGGGCTCGGCGACCTGGTGGGCGAGGTCCGCCGGCGCGTCCTCGACGAGCTGGGCCGCGATGACCTCCCTGCGGCCGAGGAGGACCTCGCGCTCATGGAGCGGCTCGCGCGCTCCCTCCTCCGGTTCGACACGACCCGCGCGATCGTGCAACTGAAACCGAAGCAGGACATCGCGCGGATGCTGCTCGAGCGAACGCGCGGCGAGGTCGTGATGGCCCGGTTCCTCGCCCGCGCCCGGCCCCCCCCGGCGGCCTCGCGAACGGAGCCGCCGTGACGCCGAAGGCGCGATCCACGGTCGGGGTCATCGGAGGCTCGGGGGTCACCACCCTCTTCGATCGCGGAGCGACGAGGACCCACCGCGTCGCGACCGCATGGGGGGCCCCCTCCGGTCCGATCGAGGAAGGTGAGGTCGGCGCGGTGCGGGTCCTCTTCCTTCCCCGTCACGGACCCGGTCACACGATCCCGCCGCACCGGATCAACTACCGCGCGAACGTCGACGCGCTCACGTCTCTCGGCGCCGACGCGATTCTCACCGTAAGCTCGGTGGGGTCCCTTCAGGAGGCGCTCCCGCCGGGGACGTTCGTGCTCCCGAGCCAGTTCGTCGACTTCACCAAGCAGCGGCCGACGACGTTTTTCGACGGCGGTCGGGTCTACCACGTCTCGCTCGCGGACCCGTTCTGTCCGGACCTCTCCCAGGAGGCGGGGGCCGTGGGCCGGGAGCTCGGAACCCCGTTCGCCGAGGGGAAGACGTACGTCTGCGTCGAGGGCCCCCGCTTCAGCACCCGGGCCGAGTCGGCGTTCTTCCGGGGGTTCGCCGACATCATCGGGATGACGCTCGTTCCCGAAGTGACGCTCGCTCGGGAGCGCGCCCTCTGCTATCTCTGCCTCGCCATGGTGACCGACTTCGACGTCTGGGCCGACCGGCCGGTCGTGGCGAAGGAGATCGTCGCAACGATGCAGCGGAACGTCGACCGGATGAGCCGTCTCCTGACCCATCTCCTCCCTCGTATCGCCCGGGTCCCCACGTGCCGGTGCGCGAACGCGCTCGACGATGCCGCGGTCTAACCGGTCAATCG
This sequence comes from Thermoplasmata archaeon, assembly GCA_030043835.1. GTDB lineage: Archaea > Thermoplasmatota > Thermoplasmata > Lutacidiplasmatales > UBA184 > Lutacidiplasma. Next base: position 5,807 of record JASHWY010000208.1, on the reverse strand, counting down.
ACCGCGCCGCGACGGACCGTAATCGGAATTCGCTGGGCGGCGAACTCGAGCTCCGCGATCTGTACCGGGTCGACGAGCGTCGCCGGCACGTCGATCAGGATCGGAGCCCCGAGCGAGATCTGCAGGGCCCGGGCGCCCAGGATTCGGGCTCGTTCGAAGCGGGAGTATTCTTCGGGACCGAGGACGCGGGGATAAGGACGGTCCGATTCCATCGAGTACCCCGCGGCCGCGGGCAGCAGAGCGGCCGTCAAGGGCGGGGCCACTCAGGGCACCCTATTTACCCCTTGCGGCGCGACGAGCTGCGTTCGGGAGCGGTGGCGATCGTTGAACCCGTCTCGCCTCCTCCGCTGCTGCGATGTCACCCTCAAACCCGACGCCCCAAGCCGCCCTCACCATCGGGGTTCCGCGGTGGATCGGCGTCCCTCAAGGCCGGTAGCCCTCGCCGTCGACCCCTCGCCGCCTCGAGACGGGGCGCTGACTCGGGTAGGCTACCTATGGTCGGGGCCAGCGGGGGCAAGGCCGGCGTTCGATGACGCCGGTGGTGAGACCCGCTTCCCGTAGAGAACCTCTCCCGAAACGAGCATCATCCGACTGCGAAGTCCCCACGCCCCGAGGCCACCTTCTCGGTAGCCCAACTCCTTCCGTTCGACCTCGCGGAACCCTCGGGAACGGAACAGTCGGACGGACGCGGTGTTCTCCTCTTCGACGGCGCCGTAGACGATCTCCGCCCCGTCCGCGACAAAGCGGGCAATGGCGTCGTCGAGGAGGATGCCCCCGAGGCCCCGGCCGCGGTAGGTCCGACCCACGGCGATGTAGTAGACGTACCCTACTTCGGGGGTCAGGCGTTCGAGCATCGTGATCCCGGCGAGTTCTCCGTGGTAGACGGCTCCTCGGACCCTCGGAATACGACGCAGGGTTCTCTTCGCGTGCCACCGGTAGATTCCCTCGAACGAGTCGATGAGGATCGGCACGGCTCGCTCGCGGTCGTCGCCGGCGAGGTCGACGAGCGTGAAGGAGGGTTCCTCGGGCATGCCCTTGTCCTCGATCGAGGCGGGGACCACCCAACGGGGACAGAACTAGCTATCGAGGGATCCGGGTAGAATCCGAGGGAAGTGACCCACGCACCCGGTAAGCTTTACGATCGACCGGCAGGGAGCGTCCATCGAAGGTCGGTCGAAGGGAGGAATCGCTCCTCGGTGGCTCGAGTCCCGCACAGTCTTATTTCGAGGACGGCGTCAGCGTCAGAGGACCGATGAAAGATCGCCCGTACGGTGGAGGCCGCGGGGGCCGGGACGAAACATCGTTCGGGAGGAGACGAGCTTCGATCGGAGGTTGGTCATGAGGCCGAAGCGATTCCGTTTGGTCGCCCGGGTCAGCAGCGCGAACCCTTCCGCCATACGAGAACCGTTGGTGCGGTTCGTGGGCCACCAAGGCCTCGTCACGTCGACCGATGACGGCTTCGTCGTGGACTCCCAGCTCGAGGGAACGACCGCACGCGACCTCAACCGCCAGCTTCTCTCCGAGCTGCGTCGGGTCGAGAAGCGCACTCGCCTCCGGGCGGAGTGGACGGCGGAGGGCACCACCGAGAGGTTCTTCGATTACGTGCCGAAGGGGGTCCGCAAGGAGGGGACGTGAGTTCGGCCGCCCTGCCGTCCCAGAAGGTTCTCCACTGACTCCTCGAACGCGAGCAGCCTTCGGTCCGGTATCGTACTCTCACGGAGCTCCTGGACCGCTCCCCAAGCGACCCCGAGGTCCGCGAGGCCAAGGAGGCTATCCCAACGACCGGCTGGGCCGCGGAGATTCTCTCCGAGCCGCAACCGGGAGGTTGGTGGGTCGAGTCCGGCCGGCTGTACCAGCCGAAGTATCCGTCCACGAACTGAAAGCTGCTCGTTCTCTCCGACCTCGGGCTGACCCGCAAGCTGGCCCCCGTCCGTACCTCGTGCGAACTCTGGCTCGCCCGTTCGAAGGCGGAGGACGGTGGATTTTCGATCGACGGGGCTCGTCCGGACCGCGAGCCCTCTCGGGGGCTGGTCGTGTTGGGGGTCGGGACGGAACCTCGACTCGTGGGAGGGCCTCAGCGCCTTCGCGGCCTATCCGCGCGCGAAGTGGACCGCCCCGATGAAGGCGTGCGTCGAGAACGCCGCCGAGTTCTTTCTCGAGCGCGAGCTTAACTGCCAAGGAGACCCGTACCGACCTTGGATGCGGTTCCACTACCCCGTCCACTACTTCTACGACCTCCTCGTGGGACTCGATCTGCTAACCCGACTCGGGCATCAGGACCGTCGGTTGCGGTTCGCGCTCTCCGTACTTCGGAAGAAACGCCGCCGCGACGGCCGCTGGAACCTCGACGCGCTCCATCCCGACGTGGAGGGCGGGATGGCGGACTGGTTTCGGGCCCACCCCACGCGGCGGCCGACACCCTTGGGGCTGGAGAAGGTCGGTCAACCGAGCAAGATGATCACGCTCACGGCGCTCACGATCCTCAAGAGCGTGGGGAGGTAGCCGGCTCCCGGAAGTCGTCAAGAGCGTTCGAGGACGTTCGTCGCGGTTATCGACCCTTTCCTCGGTTTCCACGAGATCGTTCGGGCGCGACGAAGGGGGGTCGTAGGTCCCACGAAAGGAGCGGGTCTCAAATTCTCGCCGCACATGATGGAGATGGCATGCCCGCAGACCCGATGGCGCAGGTCGAGCTCGAACCCGGGGAGCGCCTCCTTCGCGGTTGGCCCGCGGAGTCGGTCGGGAAAGGTGGAGCGAAAGGAAGTATGGGCTGGCTGGTCGTGACCGACCGACGGATTCTTTTCTACCGCCAGGCCGGCGTGTTCCGAGGAAGCCAGGTGGTGAAGCCGCCTCTTCTCTCCGTCCGCGTGGAACGGATACGGTCCGTGTCGCCCCGGCAGTTCTCTATGGAGATCGGGTACGGAGACAAGGTCGCTATCCCTGGCCTTGAGATCGATGGTCAGGATTTCCGACTCAACCGGGAAACACCCTCGGCCGAGGTCCTCCAACGGATCGCGGAGGCCCGGCGCGGGAAGTCCGGTGAGCCGTTGCCGTAGCCCCGGGTGCGCGCTCCCTAGGTCCTGCGAGGGGCCCCGCGGCACGGCAGCTCCGACCCGAGGGTCGGGTAGCGCTAAGTCATGGACCGCCTCCCCTCCGCATGGCCGACGTGGGTCCTCCGTTCGAGCGTTTCAGCCAGTTTCGACGCTACTTCCAGATCGGTTTCCATCCGAGCGGCGACCTCCTCTACGTCACGGACCTCACCGGGCAGTACAACCTATGGCGGCAACCGGTGCTGAAGGGCGGAGTGCCAGGCTACGCGCGGGCCCTCACCAACGAACGAGACCGTGCGGTACGAACCTTCTCGGCCGCCGACGACGGCCGATCGATCCTCGTGACGGTCGACCGCGACGGGGATGAGTACTACCAGATCGAAAGGATCTGGCTCGACGGGCAGGGCGTCGAGCCGATCACGAACGCGCCGGAGGTACAGCACCACCTCTCGGACGAATTCTTTCCGACCGCCGGCAACGAGCTCCTCTACCTCGATAACGGGCGGGAACGCACGGACATGGACGTCGTCGTCCTCGACCTTGGGACCCGGACCGAGACCCGTCCGTTCCCGACGGGACGGTTCTGGGGGAACGCCGTGTTCGACCCTACTCGCCGGCGGATCCTCGCCGCCGACTTTCGGTCGAACACGCGGACGCACACCTTCGTCCTCGACCGGAAGTCGAAGGACCTCACGGAGCTCCTTCCCCACGACGAGGAGGCCGTCGTCGCCCCTGTCGGGTGGACCCACGACGGTCGAGGCGTGCTGCTCCTAAGCGACCTCGGAAGGGAGTTCAAGCAGCTCGAACTTTTCGACACCGTCCGACGCACCTCCCGAGTGATCGCGGCCCCGAAAGCGGACGTCGAACACGCGGCCCTAGCCCGGCGGGCGGGCGTCGTGGCCTACGCGGTGAACGAGCAGGGCTTTTCGACGCTCTATGCGGGTCGTCTCGGCCGCCCTGCGACGCGACTGCGTGTCCCCCGAGGGTCGATCTCGACCGCGATATGGGGATCTCCCTTCGCCGTCTCGCCCGACGGGAGGTCGCTGATCGCTCTCTGGTCCCGAGGGACGGCTCCCGCCGAGATCCTACGGGTTCCGATTCCGCACGGTAGCCCGTCGTTCGTCACCGACGGCATGGTGGGTGGCGTCCCGGACGCCCCGCTACCCGCCCCGCGGCTCGTCCGCATCCCCGGTCCCCAAGGACGGCCGGTGCCGGCGTTTTATTACCGGCCGAAGCGCCGACCGAAGGGGCGCATGCCCGCGATCCTCGCGGTCCACGGCGGCCCCGAATCGCAGGAGCGACCGAGCTGGCGCACCTCGGGCCTCTACGCGTTCTTGAACAGCCGAGGCATTGCGGTCCTGGCCCCGAACATCCGGGGCTCGATCGGGTACGGGAAGTCGTACCAGCGGGAGATCCATCACGACTGGGGCGGGGGCGAGCTCGAGGACCTGAGGGCATGCGCCGAGTGGCTCCTTAAGCAGCCCGATCTCGATCCGAACCGTCTCGGGGTCTTCGGCGGGAGCTTCGGGGGGTTCGCGGTGCTGTCGTGCGTATCCCGCCTTCCCCAGTATTGGAAGGTCGGGGTCGACCTCTTCGGTCCATCCAACCTCGTGACGTTCGCCAAGGCGGTCCCGCCGACCTGGCGACGGTTCATGGCGCAATGGGTCGGCGATCCCGAGACCGAGGCCGACTTCTTGATGCAACGCTCCCCGATCTCGTACCTCGACGCGATCCGCGCCGACCTCCTCATCATCCAGGGCAGCAAGGACCCGCGGGTGGTGAAGCAGGAGTCGGACCAGGTCGTCGAGCGGCTGCGGGCCGCCGGCCGATCGGTGGAGTACCTCGTGATCCCAGACGAGGGCCACGGATTCACCCGGAAACAGAACGAGCTCACAGCGCTCGGAGCCGTGAGCCGTTTCCTCCTGGACCGACTCGTGGGAACTCCGCCGAGCGGGTCCCCGTAGTCGGTCGGCCCGCGACGACGGTTCCCCGAGACCCGCCGTACGCGAACGTCCCCTCGATCCGGTCGGTCGGGCCGGCCGGCGGAAAGGACGAAATGGGCGCGAGGCGTGGCACGTCCAAGGAGTCCATGGCGAAGAAGGCCAGTTGGGAGGACGCCGACCTCCTGCTACGAATCGACGAGCTAGCGGCCCGGGACGCAACGCGACGTGCCCTCGACTGGTTCCGGAAGAACCACCTCGGCCTGGAGGGCCACGGGGTCCATCCGATCGCTCGCGACGCGGAGGAGTTCGAGTACGTGTACCGGTTCGTCGAGCTGTTCGAGACCGTGGGGACGCTCGTGAAGCACGGGCTTCTCGACGAGGCACTGATCCACGACCGGTGGATGAGCCGCGCGGCGTGGGACTTCTTGAAGCCGACGATCGAGCGGGAACGGCGGTTCGCCGGCGCCTCGTTCGCCGAGAACTTCGAGTGGCTCGCCGAGCGGAACCGCGCGTTCGCAAGCCGTCGGACGGCAAGCGCCGAGAAGCGCCGATAGTCCTCGGAGACGGGCGTAGCCCGGCGGGGGCCGTCGCTCTACCCGCCGGTCACGTCCTCGAGGAACTCGCGGATCGTGTAGAGGAACCCCTTCGGATCCTCGAGGACCTCCATGTGGCTGCAGTGCGGAAGGACCCTCAAGTGGGCGGGCTCGATGCGCTCCGCCATTTCGACCGACGCGCTCAGGAAGTAGTCGTAGCGGCCGACGACGACGAGCCCCGGGACCTCGATGCGGGAGTAGTACTTTCGACCGTCCCACTTCGC
>JASHWY010000028.1 GCA_030043835.1 Thermoplasmata archaeon | reverse complement strand
GACACGTACCCCTACAACGAGATCCATGAGGAGGATGCGACGATCACCCACGAGGCGGTCGTCGGCAAGATCGGCGAAGAGCAGATCTTCTACCTCATGAGCCGCGGACTCAACGAGTCGGACGCGATCCACCTCATCCTGATGGGATTCCTCGCGGAGTTCGCGAAGGAGCTTCCCGTGGACTACGCGATCGAGCTTAACCGCCTCATCCAGCTCGAAATGACCGGCGCGGTCGGGTAGACACCCCGCACTGCACGTCGGAGAGAGCGATCGTTGGCGCGGTAGCCCCGCGCACCGCGAGAGCCGGACCGTCTTCCGAAAGCGAGGCCCGCGAACCTAGCGCAGCTTCGAGTCGAACCGCCACTCGGGAGCGGACTCTGTACCCGACACGGTGAGCGCGGGAAGCGCGGGAAACGCCGGGGGCTCCCATGCCAGCGAGGCTCCATCCCAGCGCGCGGCGAGCTTCGGATAGAGGATCTCTTGGATCTGGTCGATCGGCACCCGGTTGAGCACGTACGAGAGGAACCCCTCTCCGATCATTCGTACCGCTTCGGAACCCCCGATCCCGCGTGACTCCAAGTAGAAGACCTTCTCGGGGTCGACCGGCGCGACGGACGTCGAGTGGGTCGCCTTCACGTCGCGGCAAAGGATCTCGAGGATCGGGATCGAGTCCGCCCGAGCTCCCCGAGAAAGGAGCATCGCGTGCTCCGAGACGAGCGCCACCGTCTTGCGGGCCTCGTGCTCGATCCGGACGAGTCCTCGGCTCATGCCACGCGCCTCGTCCTTGAAGACCCCTCGCGTGATCGACTGGCCGTGCGTGTCGGTCGCAACGTGGGTGAAATCGACGGAGCTGTCGTAGGACTGATTCTTCTCGCCGTAGAACGTCTGGAGGTCGTCCACGATCGAGCCCGCACCCGAGAACGTTGTTTGATTCCGGACCTTCGTTCGGAATCCGCCCCAGCCGTTCCAGATCCACGCGAGTCGGGACTGGGGTCCGGTGGTCGCCTGGCGTCGATAGATCGAGACGGCTTGTAGGTCGGGGGCGTGGATGGTCAGGTAGACGGCTTTCGCCTCCTCCCCGAGCTCGAGGCCCGTCGAGGACGCATAGAGGCGCTGGCCGTCCGTCGGCGCGGGAGTGCTGAACACCTCCTCCGTGAACAGGAGCTGTGCCTTGCCCCCGGCGCGGATCGAACGACGGATCGAGAGCGCCTCGTGGGGAACGGAGAGGACGCTCAACTCCTGGACTCGGATCGGTTCCGCATAGCCATCGGGGACCTCGAGCCGATAGCCCCGGTTGAGGGTCGTCGACGCGAGGGCCGAGAGCCGATCGGTCGGCTCCTCAGTACCGCGAAGGAACGTCGCGACGCCCTCCGACGGCGATTGCCATAGCTCCTCCAAGGAGCGGACCGTGACCCCCGCATCGCGAAGCGCGGAAGGGATCTCGATCCGGGTCCCCGAGGCATCGTGGACAACCCGCAGAGCCCCTGGGATGGACGGTGGAATGGGAACGGCGGGTCCCTTCCGCAAGGGGTCGATACCGGTGAGATCGACGTTCGTGAAGTAGCCGTACCCCCGGTACAGAGGGTTCGGCTCGATCGGAAGGGCTAGGAACCGCTCGAAATCGTCTCGGCGGGTCTTGGCATACGACGCGGGATCCGAGAGTGCTTTGGAGATCGATTCGACCCGCTCTTCGGAGATCCAACTCTTGTACTGGGGAACCGGCGTGGCCATCGGATTTACACACTCCGGTGTGGTTATAAGTTGCGCGGGCATTAGATTGTAATGGAGATCCCATCCGCCGAGGCGGGGCTCCCGTCCGGCTCCAATTTATACCGTGAGACGGTTCTCTCGCTGGGGTAACGATGGCGTGGGACATGTACCAGGAGGTCATCCTCCACCACTATCGGACTCCTCGGAACTTTGGGCCCCTCGAAGGCGCGACACGGGAGGGGGAGGAGTCGAACCCCTTGTGCGGGGACCACATCACGCTCCGGCTCAAGGTCGACCCCAAGTCCCAGAAGATCGACGAGGTACGGTTCCAGGGCGACGGCTGCGCGATCAGCGTGGCGAGCACCTCGATGCTCACCGAGAAGATTGCGGGCCTCACGCTCGAGGAAGCGGGTCGGATCACGCGCGACGACGTCCTGGGAATGCTCGGCATCCCACTCTCGCCCGTTCGTGTGAAGTGTGCGCTCACCGGCTTCAGCGCGCTCGGGAAAGCCTTGCATCCGGCCACCCCGCCGGCGGCCACGTGACCGGGGGCCCGCGACGCGTTGCCCCGGTCGCGCGGGGGGAGTCGTCCGGTCGATGATCACGATCGACGACGAGGTCTGCGTGCTCTGCGGCCTCTGTACGGGAGTCTGCCCGCCGGACGCGCTCGAGCTCACGCCGAGCCGCCTCGTCGTTCACTCGAACTGTACGGAGTGCGGTTGGTGCGTCGCCTACTGCCCGGTCGGCGCGATCTCGGGAGGGCGGCCGGTCGCGCGACGGAGGTGGCGGGATGGCTGATCCACCTCCGACCGGAGCAACCGAGCCTCCCCGGGTCCTGCTCGTGGACCCGTACCTCTCCCGAGAGGACCCGATGGAGCGCAAGTTCGTCGAGCTCTACCCGTCGCTCGGCCT
>JASHWY010000207.1 GCA_030043835.1 Thermoplasmata archaeon | reverse complement strand
CGCGTGGCGCTCGAGCTGGGCGCCGACGTGGTGAAGGTCAACTACCCCGTCGCGTCCGAGAAGGACAAGGAGAGCCCTTCGCCCTACAACTCCCTCATGCTCGACCCCGACGCGGCGTTCCGTAAGGTCGTGGAAAGCGCGGGACGCGCCCTCGTCTTAGTCTCGGGCGGGGAGAAGGTCGGAGACGCGGAGCTCCTGCGCAAGGTCCGCTCGTCGATGGACGCCGGGGCGACCGGGATCATCTTCGGTCGGAACCTCTGGCAGCGCCCGAGGGACGAGGCGCTCCGCCTGACGCGGGAGCTCCATGCGATCTTCCGGGAGTACGCGCAGCCCCCGGCCTAAAGCGCCGGTCCCGCTCTTCGTGCGAATCGTCGGCGACGATCACCCGAAGGCGTGCACGGGACGGCGTCTCGTGCGCCGAGGGCTCGCCCGGGAGTCACGGTTCGAGGGTCGCTCAGCACCTCCCATCCTGCTCGACCCGTTCGCCCTCGAACCGCTCTCCGGCGCGGACCGGGAGACGGCCCGGCGCGGGGGTCTGCTCGTGATCGACTGCTCCTGGAACCGCCTCGCCGCCCGGGGAGGCTTCTCCGACCGAGAGGGGTCGAATCGGGATCTGCCGTTCCACCGTCGGCTCCCGGTCCTCGTGGCGGCGAACCCGCAGCACTTTGGACGGATCGCGGAGCTCAACACGGTGGAGGCGTTCGCCGCGGCGCTCTACGTGATCGGCCGTCGCGAAGAGGCCGCGCACCTCCTCGCGGGTTTTCCCGGAGGCGACGGCTTCCTCTCTCTCAACCGCGAGCGTCTCGACCGGTATGCCAAGACCCGGACGCCCGATGAGATCCGCGAGGCCGAACAGGAGCTGTTCGGGCCCCAGGACCGGTAGGCTCGCCTAGGGAGAAGGGTACCGCCGGCCCTCGGTGGGAAGGTGCTCGATCACGAGGTCCGAGGTCGAACGGACCGGCTCGCCGAGCGGCAGGTGGGCGACGATCACGCCTCCGAACCGCTCGTAGATGCGGGTGGTCTGGAGCGTGAGACACCGGTTGCCGTAGAGCGGACGTCCGGTGAGATCTGGGTCGTGCCCTCGCAGGACGAGCCGAAGCGAGGCGCCGGCAAGGAAGCGGGTCAAGTCGTCCTCCCCCCACGGAGCCACGACCCCTCGCCGGGACCGAGTCGCCGTGCACTCGGACCAGACGATCTCGATGAGGCGCTCCTCGTCGTTGGGGTCGACCGCCTTGGCCCAATCGGCGCCGAGAGCGCCCCGGGGGAACCCACCGTGTGCGAGGTACGCGCCGCCCGCGGTCGTGAGGGCGAGTGGCCCTCGCTCGAGAAGGCCAAGAAGGCGATGGTAGCGGGTCGCGTCGGGTCCCCAGAGGGCATCGACCTCCTCCGGGAGCTGGTGCGGGAACACCGCAATGCGACGCGCCGTCTCGTGGTTGCCCTGGAGGAGGTAGACACGGTCCGGGAAGCGGCTCGCCAGGCCGAGCAGGAAGAGCGCGTTCGCGACCGAACCTTCCCCCGAATCGGTCGGGGTTCGGTCGACGTAATCTCCCAACCCGATGAGCCAACGAGCTTCGGGGCCGCGCTCGAAGAGGCGCACGGCCTCGAGGGTTGAGCGCCAATCGCCGTGAGTGTCACCGAAAACGACCGCCTCGGTGCCCGCGCGGACGGGAAGAGTTACCACCGGTGGATGGGTCGGCACGGTCCGCTCGAGGTGGTCGAAGAGCTCGTCGGCCTCCTCCGGTGTGAGCCGAAGGATCTCCTCGGGACGGTCGGACACCGATCGTTCGGCCATGTCGGTGCGTCGACGCTAGGGGTGCCCAGGGAGTGCGGGGGGCCGGAGTTCCCGGTGGCCGGTCGAGCCGACCGGCGCGCCCTTTGAACCGGCGCATGCCCTAGGCAACAGGGTCCTAAGCCCTGCCTCGCTGGCCCCGCCGGCGACGCCGGCTGGATTGGCCGAGCTGGAGCACCCCCGCACGAAAAGAGGGAGACGAACTCGGAAGTAGCCCCGGCAGGAGTTCCGGCTCTCGGGGACGCCCTCCCCCGCAGCGTTCGAACCTGCGTCGCGAGATCCAGAGTCTCGCATGATTGGCCACTACACCACGGGGCTACGGAAGAAGCCAGCGTCGAGAGCATGATAAACATTGCCGCGCGAACGGCGACGTTCGCCGGCGCCGAGCCCCGGGTCCGACCACACGACACAAATAGCCGCGGACCGTCCTGCGCGGGACCATGGCCTGGGGGTCGCATGGCGCTGGGGGATACGAGCGACTCGATCGGACGCGGGAGCTCGGTGCCGCTCGTCGGGGTCGCTCCGACCTCCGGGTCCGGCCCGCAGCCTCGGCGGGCGCGTAGCTTCGCCCTCCCGTCCGCCCGACGGGCGGCGGCGATCTACGTCGCGCTCCCGCTCCTCGCGGGCGGATTCGCGGTCGCCTCTTTTGGGTTCTCCGCGTCCGGCTTTGCAGGATTCGCGTCGTACCTGCCGACCGCCTCCGTCGACGTGAGCTACTCGTTCACCCGCATGGTCCTCGCCTATGGGGCCTCCCTCGCCTTCGCGCTCGCCTACGGCTACTACGCGGCGACGCACCGCACCGGGGAGCGGGTGATGATCCCGATCCTCGACATCCTTCAGTCGATACCCATCCTGGGTTTCTTCCCCATCGCCCTCGCGATCCTGGTCACGCTCACGCCGCACAGCCCTATCGGGGCCAACCTGGCCTCCGTGTTCCTCATCTTCACGTCGATGGCGTGGAACATGGTCTTCGGGGTCTACGAGTCGCTGAAGACGCTCCCCGTGGACATCAAGGAGGCTGCCGACACCTTCCGGGTCCGTGGGCTTCTTCTCTTCCGGCGGGTCCTCTACCCGGCGACGGTCAATCGACTCGTCTACAATTCGGTGCTCTCGTGGACCGCCGGGTGGTTCTTCTTAGTCGAGGCGGAGATCTTCACCACGAACACGACGCATGCGCTGCCCGGCATCGGAAGCTTTCTCTCGTTTGCGGCGAGCGCCCACAACACTCAGGCGTTCCTCGCCGGGATCTTTGTCCTGGTGATCGTGATCGCCCTTCTCGATTTCGCCCTTTGGCGCCCGCTCACCCGCTGGGCCGAGCGGTTTCGCTACGATACCGCTCCTTCCGGCGAGGGGGAGCCGATCCAGCCGCCACGCGACACGAGCGGCCGGTTCCGTCGCGCGGCGGCGTACGTTACGCAGAGGGTCCGCACCGGGGTCACCCGGATCAGCACCCCGCTCGTCCAGCTCGCCGTCATCACCGTCCGCCCCGTACGCGGGACGAGCGAGCGACGACGGTCGGCGATCTACTACGTCTCGCTGGGGGCTGTCTTGGTCCTCGTGTGGTTGATGCTCATCGCGCTCGTCGTGGCCGTAATCGGGGTCTTCACGGTGCCGATCGTGAGCTCGGTCCGGGCCCAGATCCTCAACCTCCCGCTGGCGATGGGGGCCTCGGCGCTTAGGGTGACGGCGGCCTACGCCGTCTGCCTCGCGATCTCGCTCCCGCTCGCGATGTACCTCGCGCGAAGCCCTCGGGCCTCCCGGGTAGGGATGCCGACCGTGGAGGTCATCGCCTCGTTCCCCGCTACGGCGCTCTTCCCGGTGATCATCTTCGAGGTGCTCCCGTACATCAGCGCCGAAGGGGCGGCGATCCTCATGCTGATGACCGGGATGCTCTGGTACCTTTTCTTCAACATCCTCTCGGGGATCCGCGCCCTTCCCCCGGACCTCGAGGAGGCCGCCCGCTCGTTCGGCCTCAAGGGCCGCAAATTCTTCACGCGGGTCCTTCTGCCCGGGATCTTTCCTGCGCTCATCACGGGGTCGATCACGGCGTTCGGGGGCGGGTGGAACACCCTCATCGTCGCCGAGTACCTGAGCGTGTCGCAATCCCACACGCTGAGCATTCTCGGGATCGGACAGGCGATCGACATCGCGACGGCCGAGGGCCATCCGGGACTCCCGCTCCTCGTCGCTGCGCTGCTCACCCTCGTCGGAGCAGTGGTGGCCATCAACGAACTCATATGGAAGCCCCTCTACCGGCGGGCGGTCGAACGCTACCGGTATGACTGACGGGGAGCGGGACCGGGTCCGCGGTCGCCGAGAGCAGGGACAATGGCGCTCATCCGCGTGGAGCACGTCGATAAGAGCTTCCAGTCCCGGCACGGCTCGATCGCCATCATGCAGGACATCTCGTTCGAGGTCCGGGACTCGGACTTCGTGGCGCTTGTCGGTCCCTCCGGGTGCGGGAAGTCGACCTTGCTCCGCCTCATCCAGGGACTCGACAGCCCCACGAAGGGAGAGATCTACTTTCGCGACCAGCCGGTGCACAGCACGGTTAGCGCGATGGCGATGGTGTTCCAGAGCTTCGCCCTCTTCCCGTGGATGACCGTCTCCCAGAACGTGGGGTTCGGCCTGGAGGCGCTCGGCTGGGACCGGGACCGGATCAATGCCCAGGTCGAGCGGTACGTCTCGGTCACGGGCCTCGACGGGTTCCAGGAGGCCTACCCGCGCGAGCTCTCGGGTGGGATGCGGCAGCGGGTCGGCCTCGCCCGAGCCCTCGCCGTCGAGCCCGTCGTTCTCCTCATGGACGAACCGTTCAGCGCGCTCGACGCGCTCACCGCGGAGAGCCTGCGAGAAGAGGTCCTCCAGCTGTGGCGGGACCCCCAGCTCCCGCCCGACGCGGTCCTCCTCGTCTCGCACAACATCGAGGAAGCGATCCAGCTCGCCGACCGGGTGATCGTGCTCTCGCGACGCCCGGCCCACATCTTGGCTGACGTGACGGTCGACCTTCCACGGCCACGGGACCGGAAATCCCAGGCGTTTTATGACCTCACGGACCGGGTCTACTCGTTGATCACCGAGGGGGGAGCCCCCGCGCTGCCGTCCAATCCCGCGACCGGTACCGCGCCGGGGTGAACGTTCGGGACGAACTCTTATAGGGACCCCCTCCGGTGGGAGCGCGAGCGGAACGTGCCTGCGAGTTACCCCAAGTCGACCCCCACCGAGCTGCTGGGGCTGCTCGTCCTCTTGAACGCGCACAAAGGTTCGGAAGACGTGGCCCTCCTCGCCGACGACCTCGACCTCGAGATCGACGAGATCCTGCCGTCGCTCGACAACGCCGAGCTGCTCGGGCTCGTCAAGGTTGCCGACGGCCGAGCCGCTTTCACCGACCTCGGCCGCCGTTTCGCCTCGGCGTCGATCCGTGAGCGGAAGGAGATCCTCCGAGAGCAGCTGAAGCGGACGAGCCTGTTCAAGACCCTGCTCCGTGCTCTCGAGAACGCTCCCGGACACTTCCTCACGGACGAACAACTCGCGTCGATCGTGTCGTTCATCCCGGGGCCGACCGAGCAGGCCGCCCAGGGGATCATCAATTGGGGGCGTTACGCCGAGCTCTTCCGGTACGATTCCGAAGAGCGCCGCCTTGTTGCGGTTCGCCCCTCGGTGGGAGCGAAGGGAGGCGGCGGTTCGGCGCGTCCGCCACCGCCGCCCAGCAGCTCGCGGCCACCGCGGGCCGCTTCGCCTCGAGGATCCGCCTCGGCCGACCGGGCCGAGCCACCGGCCACCGCCACAGCGTGAGTACCGGGTCCGTAACCCGGGGGTCCCTCGAATTCGGAGCCCAGGGCACCCAGGGGCAGAAGCCTGGAATCTCCCAGGCACCGGCTCCCTAACCCATCCCCCTCGGAAACGGACCGGTTTCCAAATCCTTAAGCGGGCCCTCCCCTCCCCCGACCCCGGTGGGCACGTAGATCAGCGGAAGATCGCTGCTTTCGCAAAGCAGAGGTCGGGGGTTCAAATCCCCCCGTGTCCATCACGACTCTCGCGCTTGGGGTGAGCCCCGCTTCCGGCCGCGGGACCACTCACCCTCCCACCGGATGCCCGATTACTCGCTGAACGCACTCGGAGAGGCGCGTAGGCGGCGGGTGACTTCCTTGAACATGGCGCGTAGCGCCTCGTGGTCGACTGCGGACCAGAACCCCCAGGCCGTGAGCACGAGGCAGCTCACCGGGCCCTCCGCCGTTACATCCGCCGTCCGAGGTTGCGAATCGAGCAGGGCCATCTCACCGAAATACTGCCCCGGCCCGAGGACCGTCACGGGTCGCTTCGATCTCGACACTCGCGCCTGCCCGGAGAGTATCAGAAAGAGGGCGTTCCCGTCGTCTCCTTGTGCGATGATGGTGTCCCCATCTCGGTAGCTACGCTCCTCGGCCCGGAACGCCAGGGTGCGGAGCTGTGACTCGTTCAAACTCGCGAAGAGCGGAACGGAAGCCAACCGAATGTGCGCAGCTACCGGACCGCTGGCATCGGGCATCCGCGTCCTCGCCCTTAAGCAGATTCGTCAGATAAATTGCCATGGTGACGGCCCCACAGGAATGCCAGGGCTCCCTCGATTCAGGGAACGATTGGTGGAAGGAAGGTCCCGAGGCGGAGCCTCCTCGCGCACGCGTACCCGATTCAGTCCATAATCCAGGCCGGGCAGAGGCGTGGCCTATCGCGAGGCGACTTCTTTCCTCGGGATGGCGGCGCCGGAAGGCTCGGACGAGCAGTTAGGTCCCCTCTGCGAGAGCACCTAGGTCCTCGAGGCGTTCCGAACCATCAAGGCAGGCGCTGCAGCCGTCGAAGCCCGAGTGCGCAAGCTCGGGGCGCACCGTCCTACCGACAGGCGCGGCTATCCCGAACCGGAATGGATCAGTCACGCAGTGCACGGAATTCCGGTCGACAGGGATTCGCACCCTTGGGGGTACTGGACATCCCCGTGTCCATTTTGGCTTGCTGCCCTCGACCGGCTCGAGGGCAGCGAATCCACCTCGACAGCTGCAGCTACCGGACACCACCGTGTCCATTACGAGTGGCTGACCTCGACCGGTCAAGGTCAGCGAATCCACTTTGACCGTTCTTGCTACTGCACACGCCCGTGTCCATAGCAACCCCCTAGCTAGGCGAGGCGGTAGGGCTGGCACGATTCACTAGGAGTCACCACGACCCGCCATCGGCCTGGGCCTCGGTAGGTTAGTGGATAAGCTTGGGAACGACGCCGGGTTCCGTGTTTTATATGCAACCGCGCGGGTAGGCGATGCAATGCCGTGGAAGTACACGGACGAATACTACCGGGAGTACACGCGAACGACCTGGAATGGGGTCGCCGAGACCTACATGGCCTTTATGGATCGTCTAAAGCCGGCTCATCAGGAGCTGATACGCCAGCTCAGGCCGAAGAAGGGAGAGCGAGTCCTCGACCTAGGCGCCGGGCCCGGCGAGCCTGCCATCACAATCGCGAGGCTCGTCGGAGAGAGAGGTCGCGTGTTGGGCGTCGATCTTTCAAAGAAGATGGTCGCCCTTGCCCGGAGGACCGCTCGGGCCAAGGGAGTCAGCAACGCTGAGTTCCGTGCCATGGATTGCGAGGACCTTGCGCTCCCAGCCGCGTCGTTCGACACGGCGGTGAGCGCCTTCGGGTTCCAGATTTTCACGCACCCGGAGAAGGCCGCTCGCGAAACTCTGCGGATCCTCAAGCCGGGCGGGCGTTTGGCCGTCTGCATATGGAGCACGGGAGATCGCGTTCCGTACCTTGACGTTATCATCGGTCCTATGCTCGCGCATGCGGAGCCTGACGAAAGCGGCTACATCCCCACCCCCTACGAGATCGGGGGGGATGGCGAGATGGTTCGCTTCCTCGAGGAGGCCGGCTTTTGTAGCGCGACGGAAGCGCGCGTAACTTACGAATTCCAGTTTCGGGACCCGGAGGAGTATCTCGAAGTGCTCCTGCGAGGGACGCCGATCGGTCACTCGCTCTCTGAGGAAGAGTCCGAGGTCCAGCGCGAGGTCCTGTCGGCGACGCGCTCGAACCTCCTGCGCTGGTCGAAGGCCGACGGAATCACGCTCCCCGGCGAGTGCGTCTTCGTCACGGC